>DATGYF010000229.1:0-4933 GCA_035298145.1 Terriglobales bacterium
GACGTGGCTCGGGTTTGACGCCGGCCGACGGTCTTGCGGGTTGGTTTGCGTTATTTGCGGACTTTCCTTTGCGTCCTTTGCGGTTAAAGGGGTTTGATCTTGCCGACGCTACATCAAGCTCTTTAACCGCAAAGGACGCAAAGGAAATTCGCAGAGAAACCGCAAAGACAAGTTTCAACTGTTAAGGAGACATCATCCTGTGCCTACCCGGTTGCGTACAGTTGCGCGCTTTGGCCTCCTGCTGACGTTCGCCATCCTGCTCCTGGTGGCTGCGCTCAGCCTCTCCCAGCAATTCCCCGCCGGCCAGGACTGGACCCACTACGTGCGCATTGGGGCGTATGGTCTGAAGACCGACAATGCGGAAGAGATCGTCCGCAACGCCCAGGAGAGCAACGTCTTCGGCATTGAAGTGGACAACGATATTCCCGGGCGCTACGAGAGTTTCGTCAATCCCGAAGAAAAGCTGCGCGCCATCCGGGCGGTGGCGGAGAAGGCACACCAGGCGGGCAATCGCGCCTTCGTGTACATCGCGGGCACGGAATGTATCACGGCGAATGCAGACCAGACTCCGCACACCATGGCCAAGGAACATCCCGACTGGCTGCAGCGGAAGCTCACCGGCGAGCCGGCGATTTTTGGCGGCGGCACCGCTTTCTGGATCAGAAAAGGCGACGAAGATGTCTGGATCAGCCCGTACGCGCCGGAGTGGCGCAAGATCTACATGCAGCGGGTGCGGCAGATTGCAGCCACCGGCATCGACGGCATCTATGTTGACATCCCGTACTGGATGACACACTTCGAAGGCTGGGAAAACACCTGGGCCAGCTTCGACGACTACACGGTGGCGGAGTTCAAGAAGCAGTCCGGACTCGACGCGCGAAAGGACTTGAAGCTAGGTGATTTTAATGATGCCAACTTCCGCAAGTGGGTTGATTTCCGCATCCAGACATTTACCGATTTCATGCACGAGATCGACGTCAATGCGAAATCGGTGAATCCCCAGATCAAGACCATACCTGAAATCTATCCCGGCATTGAGCAGGAGGCGGTGCGGGTGGGCGCGGATGTGTACAGTCTCTACCCCGTGGTGGACGTGATTGCGCACGAGTACGAATTCGGCAACGGCAATCACATGGCGTCCTCCCGGAACCCGCTGGATTGGTTCGCTTACCAGGTGGGAATGCACTCCTTCCGCGCTTTTGCCCAAGGCAAGCCTACGTGGATCCTGAATTACTCATGGGATGGCGACAAAAAAGTGGACAAGCGAGAATCCATGATGAACCTGGCCATGTCGCAGATCATGGCCGGCGCGAATTTCTGGGACGCGCCCGGCCACTCCATGGCCGGCTCAAACGATCTCGCCACCAGGAAGAAAATCTTCTCCTGGATTGAGGCTCACCAGAAGACTTTCTACTTGCCCCGAAGCCCCATTCATCCGGTTGGAGTCTATTTTTCTCCCACGACGCGAAACTACTTCGCGGATGAGTTCGTTCGCTCCTATCGGGGCATCCTGATTTTACTGATGCAGAAGCACCTGGAGTTTCAAGTGGTAACCCCACGCACGTTGGCCGAATTCAAAGGTGACACCCTGATTCTGCCGGACGTCCGTCTCTTGAGTAATTCCGAGAAAAGCTGGTTACAGCAATACGCTGGGGCCGGCAGGAAACTGATCATTACCGGCGCGGACGCAGCCCAACTCTCCCCGGCGGCCCCCAACGTCGTCCGGATTGAACCCTGCCCAGGGAAAGCCTACATGGCTGCGTTAGAGGCCGACTTCGAACACTCCACGCCCGATTCGCAAGCAGCTTTTCTTAAGAACTTGCAAAGTCCTCCGGGCGTTCAGATCGAAGCTTCTTCGCAGGTGGCCACTTCCGTGGCGATGGTGGAGGGGAAACCCCACGTTTTCCTGGCGAATTTCGCAGGCTTGCGGGGCGGAGTGAATCCGGTGCAGACCGTGCAGAGCGGAATTCGAGTTACTGTTTCGTCTGAGAACAACGGCCCGGCCTTCTTCCTGCCTTTCATGGGCGAAGTACAGGAAGTGAGGGGGGTGCGTGACGGCGGGGTTGTCTCCTATACGCTGCCGCCGATTTCGAAGGGTGCCGTGTTCTGGTACCAGCCTGCTTCAGACTCCCCAAAATAATCGGAATGTCAACGGCGCATCGAGTTGGCTGAAACCGCAGGTCCCGATTCGATACCCCCGTGTGCACTCGGGGTTCGCTCAGGCAATGCTCTCCACTGAGCTCGCTTCGCTCCGCTCCTTTCTTAGCGCCCGTTCCGACTGGCCTATCAGGTCCTGCTGGCGAATCATCGCAAGTCCCCGTCTGTAGTAAAACCTTACGTCTCTGACTGCGAATGGAATGTA
This sequence comes from Terriglobales bacterium, assembly GCA_035298145.1. Classification (GTDB taxonomy): domain Bacteria; phylum Acidobacteriota; class Terriglobia; order Terriglobales; family Acidobacteriaceae; genus JAIQFF01. The sequence continues at coordinate 2,363 of DATGYF010000229.1, forward strand.
AGGCGCGCGATTGCAGCAGAATACCGACCCTGATCGCTGCAGACTCCCAGCGCATGCGAATGCGGACCTTCAATCTTGGAGTTCTCTTCACCTTCTTAAGAATTTACAAAGAACCGATAATCCTGTGACAAATACGTGACCCTATCGCCGTATGGTTCTTGCAAAGCGATCCAGGATCATCGTCGTCAGAACCGGGTTTTCGTTTACAGCCAACCAATTCAGACAGTCGAGGTAAAGATATGTCCGTCATCGCGGCTCGTGAAATGGCTCTCGCATTTGTGACATTCGCGCTGCTGTTGTCCGGCTCCGCGGTTGCCCAGCGGTATCATCGCACCGACCTGACCGCCAACGCGTCTTCTGTCTCTCCGTCCACGTCCACAATTAATGTTGACCCCAATCTGGTCAACGCCTGGGGTCTCGCCCGCGCCAGCACCAGTCCCTGGTGGGTTTCCGACAACGGGACCGGTCTCTCCACCCTGTATAACGCCGCCGGCGTTCCGCAATCTCTGGTGGTGAAGATTCTTACCCCTGACGGCAAGGGCACGTTGGCTCCGACCGGCGCGGTTTTTAATCCCACCTCCGCATTTCCCGTGACACCGAACGTGAAGGCAATTTTTCTGTTTGTCACCGAGGACGGAACCATCTCGGGTTGGAATCCCGGGGTGAATCCGAATGCCATTGTATTAAAGAATCGTACCGGCAAAGCAATCTATAAAGGTTGCGCGATCGCTCAGGGAAAGAGCGGGCCACAGTTTTACGCCACCAACTTCCAGTCCGGCCGGGTCGAGGTATTCGACGCCAACTTCAACAAGCTCCACCTGGATGACGACGCCTTTCGCCTGCACGGGCCCTCCCATGACTACGCGCCCTTCAACATCCAGAATGTCGGAGGAAACCTGGTGGTGACCTTCGCGCATCGCGAAGAGGGCAGCAAGGATGAAGACCATGGTCCAGGCCTGGGCTTCGCCGCGGTTTTCGACAGCCGCGGGCGGCTCTTATTGCAGCTGGAGCACGGCCCCTGGTTCAATGCGCCCTGGGGCGTCGCTCTCGCACCGGGAGACTTCGGGCTGTTCTCGCATCGCCTGTTGATCGGCAATTTTGGTGACGGCACCATCAATGCCTTCAACCTGATGACCGGAAAGCACGAAGGCACCATGCTCGATGACATCACCAAGACAGCACTCTCTATCGATGGTTTATGGGCGATCAGCTTCGGCGGGGATGCGGCCAACAACGGACTGGCCACCAGCCTCTACTTCAGCGCCGGTCCCAACGACGAAAACGATGGCTTGTTGGGCAGCCTGACTGCGGTCGCCGCCGAGCAACCGGGCAACAGCCAGTAAAGCCGGCTTTGCGGAGCCGGTCACTAAGCAGGTCGGGGACTAATTGCGCTTGATGATGAATACTGTCTTGTCGTCAATCCGGTCCCCTTCTCCGATTTGCTGCAGGTGCTGGTCCTGCTTTACCGCGTATTCCAGAATCGCGTTGCAGATCTCTCTAGCCGACTCGCGCTTGTGATCACGGATCACGCGCTCGATTTGCAGGCGGTCCTCTTCGTCACTGCCGTCATAGACTCCGTCGGTATAGAGGAACAGAATGTCTCCCGGGCTCATCAGAGTGATTTCCGCCACGTCTGAGGACCTCAACTGTCTTTTCCTGAGGCTCATGGAGAAATACTTGTTGCGGTCGGGATGATCTTCGGGAATTTCCAGGCCCAAAGCCAGGAACTGCACCATGGTGCCCTGGTTGATCTCCATGAACCTGCCGAATTCCGCGGAAAAGACCAGCGGCGGCGGGTGACCGAAATTCACAAAGCGGAAGTGTCCCTCGGGGCGGGTCTCGCCGTACAGCATGGTCGCGATCTCGCGCGAATTGTCGTTCGGATTTCTCCCCAGAGCATTGCGCGCAGTGATGGATTGGGCCAGCCGGAGGTTGATCTTCTCGAAGAACCCGGGGGTCGTCTTTCCGTAGCGATCGAGTTCAGCCAGCATCAACGCATGAAAAGTATCGTGCACGGTCGATGCGATCTTCGCCGAGATGATCCCGTGCCCCTCCGCATCCACCAATAGCACTCCGGCGGTGGCCCGGAGTTCCTGCAGGTCTTCGGCAATTCTCAGCTGCTCCGAGCTTTTGGCATTTCTGTATGCGTCCGCCGCTGCCGGTTTGTGGTCCGGCTTTGATTCCAGCCACTGCACTTGTTCATCTACCATATTTCGCGGACTCTGGCCTGGGGGCAGTGGTTCGAGATACTGCCGGGACAATTTGAGCGCCCGCGCAATGCGCGCGTCGATGTTGTAGCGTTGCTGAAAATTGATGTACTCGAAGAGGTCTCCGCCTACGGCTCCCGCCGGAATGGAGTTGCCGTACATCTCGATTCCGGCCAGGTGGGGAATCGCACCCTCCACAGGCATAAGCCGCTTGCGCAGGTACTCGTCAATTGTGGGGTCTATCTGCGGCGTCTCCATAATAGGTAGAACTCGGCTCAACACTCCAAGGGATCACTAAACTGCACATCGGGAGCGAGGCTCCAGGCGATTGTTGAGCCAGAGCAGATTATCGACTATAAAACAG
>DATGYF010000230.1:0-6225 GCA_035298145.1 Terriglobales bacterium
GCGCCTTTGGCTTCGGTATCGAAAGTCAGGACGGTGTTTCCGCGAAATTCCTGCATACTGGCGCAGAGCCGGCGGCAGGTTTGGACGGGAAGCATGTCGCGATGAAAGGTTTCGCCGGCCAGTGAGCGCGTAATCGCGCCGTTTGAACTGATCACCCACAGGTCGAAGCCCAGCTGCTGCACAATCGGGAGGGCAAAAGTGTGGCGTCGTCCCGTGACCACAACCACCTCTACCCCGGCTGCATGGGCCCGGCGCAAAGCCGCCATATCCGCCGCAGAGATTTGAAATTCAGGGTTCAGCAGAGTGCCGTCGATATCGACACCCAGAAGGCGGATGGGAGGTTTCACTGGGACGATTTTAGCAGCCACCGGCCACGTGGGGACAGCCGGGGGCGGTTGTCCCCACTTGGTTCATCTATACTGCTACTTCCGCATGGGATCACTCCTCTTTTTCGCGTTTTCGTGGTGGGGCATTCTGCTCCAGGCCTTCGCAATCATTCACTTTATCCGGCGGCGGCCCGACACGTTCTGGTTGTGGATCATCCTCATCGGGGGCTGGCTGGGCGCGCTGGTGTATATCGCGGTTGAAGCCGTTCCCGACGCCGGCCTGCTGCGCCAATCGTTCAAGGTCTTTCCGCGACGCAAGCGTATCCGTGAACTGGAAGCCGCCATCCTGGACAACCCCTCGGCTGGAAACTATGAAGAATTGGGGGATCTCTACCTGGAGGAAGGGCAGTACTCCAGGTCGCGGCAGGCCTACGACAAATCAATCTCCTCCCGCACGGATTCTCCGGATCCGTTCTACCGTCGCGGCGTGGCGGCCATCATGATGGCCGATTTCGCGGCCGCGCTGCCCGATCTGGAGCGCGTGGTGGCAAGCGATTCCACCTATGATTTTCATCGCGCCGCCGGATTGCTGGCCCACGCCTATGCCAACACCGGCCAGCCGGAGAAAGCCGAAGCCCTCTTCCGGCAAGTGGTTAAAATTTCCACCTCTTCCGAGACCTACTACAACTACGCATGCTTTCTCCACTCCCAGCAGCGCAATGCAGAGGCCCGCGAGTGGGCCCGGCAAATCCTGGCGAAGAAGCCCACCATGCCGGGATATTTGCGCCGTCGTGAACGGCCCTGGTTTCGCAAAGCCAACGCCCTATTGTTGCGCCTGCCCTCGAACTGAGAACTGACAACCAGAAACTGACATCTGAGAGTAGAAAACGCGAAGGTCGATCGTCCGGCGAAACAGTCCACCGCGAATGCTAAACTTGGCGAAGTGTCCCGCACTACTCATTTCGAATGCACCAAATGTGGTGCACACATCGACGCTGACCACCCGCAGACGGTTTGCCCGAACGACGGGGGCGTGCTGTACGTTCGATATAGCCTGAAAAACATAAAGAAAGACTTTAACCGTGGTTCGCTGGCCTCGCTTCCGGCGACCATGTGGCGCTACGCCAAAGTGCTGCCGGATGCCCCTCCGGTTTCGCTGGGCGAGGGCTTCACGCCCATGCTGCCCAGCCGGGAATTCAGCAACGTTTTTATAAAGGAAGAAGGCCTGAATCCGACCGGCTCTTTCAAAGCGCGCGGAATGTCAGTCGCGGTGACCATGGCGAAGGCCTACCGACTGAAAAAACTGGCGGCGCCTTCTGCTGGAAATGCCGCCAGCGCGCTCGCAGCCTACGCCGCCGCGGCCGGTATCGAGGCCCACATCTTCATGCCCCGGGACGTGCCCATGGCTAATCGAGTGGAATGCGAGAGCTACGGCGCCAGGGTCACGCTGGTGGACGGCCTGATCAGCGACTGTGCCCGCATGGTGGCCGAGCGAAAAGAAAAAGAGGGGTGGTTCGACGTCTCCACTTTGAAAGAGCCGTTCCGGCTCGAAGGCAAGAAGACCATGGGATACGAGGTCGCCGAGCAGTTCGATTGGAAGGTGCCGCAGGGCATTATCTATCCCACCGGCGGAGGGGTGGGGCTGATCGGGATGTGGAAGGCCTTCGAGGAGATGGAAACGCTGGGCTGGATTGGATCCGGGCGCCCGAAAATGGTAGTGGTGCAATCTTCCGGATGCGCGCCGATTGTGAAAGCGTGGAATGAAGGCGGTCTGACCTCCGATTTCTGGCCTGATGCCACGACTTTAGCGGCCGGACTTCGGGTCCCCAAGGCCTATGGCGATTATCTCATTCTTGACATCCTGAAACAGAGCGGCGGCATAGCCGTGGCGGCAACGGATGCGGAAATCATGGAGGCATTCCACCACTGGGCGAGAGTGGAAGGAATATTTGCCGCGCCGGAAGGCGCCGCTTCGCTCGTGGCCTATCGCAAGCTGCGGGCGCAGGGTTTCTTCTCTGCCGAAGACAGGGTCGTGCTGTTTAATACCGGTTCAGGTCTCAAGTATTTGGACGTACTCGAGAAGCAGAAGAAGAGCGGCGCGCCGGCGGCGCGGCAAATCGGCGGCATCATCGGGCCGTATTGAGAGCGCCGGCGTCCCTTCGACTTCACTCAGGGCAGGCTTAGCCGCGCGGCGGGCGAGACGCCCGCCGCCACAGCCGCCGGGACGGCGGCGCTACGAAAATCGGAGACGTGCTACATTTCCCACAGCGCGTCTCTACATCATGGAACAGCGACTCATCCTCATTAACCTGCTGATCAAACTGGGTGTGGCGGCCTCCGCGGCCAGCATCCTGGGGCGCTCGGTGGAGTTTAAATCGCTGCTCTTCCGCGATGAACGAGACTGGAAGCAGAAAATTTATCTGGTTCTGTGGATCGGCATTCCGCTGACCCTGGGTGTCTGGATCCGATTCGGCGCGAGAAGTTTTGCCGCGGGCGATTTGTCATTCGAAACCACCATGCTCCTGGGCGTGATCGGGGGACGCTTGACCGGAACCCTGGGCGGCGTTCTGCTGGCTCTTCCCGCACTCTGGCATGGAGAATGGGCGACCCTGCCGTTCAATGTGCTGTGCGGTTTCGTCGCTGGACAATTGCGTATCATCGCGCCCAACCGCGAGGATATCTGGTCGTTTTCCCCGTTCGTGGACCTCAGCATTTATCGCTGGATCCGGCGCAACCTGCCGACACCGCACCCCTTCGAATGGCAGACCATGTTTTTCGTCACCATCGTGGGGCTGCGCTTTGTGCAAACCGAGCTTTCGCGCTTTGCCCCGGGCCGCACCTTCAGTTTGGAGAGCCCAACCTTGTGGGTCGAAGTCCTGATCTACGCCACGTCGGTCACGGTGATTGGAACGGAACTAAAGATCTGGAACAGTGTCCGCATTCAGATCAAGCTGGAAGAGCAGGAACGCCTGCTGCTGCATTCCCGCATGGAGGCGCTGCAAAACCAGATCAATCCCCACTTCCTGTTTAATACGCTGAACTCGGTCTCCTCGCTGGTGCGCTTCGATCCCGATACCGCGCGCCAGCTCATCATCAAACTGGCCAACATCCTGCGCCGCCTGCTCAACAGCAGCGATGCCTTTGTGCCCTTGCGTGAGGAAGTGGAATTCATCGACGACTATCTGGACATTGAAGTGGTCCGCTTCGGTCGCGACAAACTGCGGGTGGTCAAGGAACTCGAGGCCTCATCGCTGGACACCATGGTCCCCAGCATGTTGCTGCAACCTCTGGTCGAGAACTCGATCAAGCACGGCTTGTCGTCGAAGATCGATGGCGGCAGCATCTACCTGCGCAGCCGGCTCACCGACTCGCACCTGATCGTCGAAGTGGAGGACGATGGAGTAGGCATGGGCTCGGCCAGTCTGATCGAGCGGCCGAGCGGACTGGGTGGCACCGGCATCGGCATGGCCAACGTGGCCGAGCGCTTGAAAGTTCTTTATGGCGATACCGCCCGGATGACCATTGACAGCCGCGAAGGGAAGGGAACGCTAGTCCGGTTGCGCCTGCCTGTGCTGCAGGGATCGGGCGCGATCCCGGAAGCTTTCTATGAAGCGCGCTCCAGCACGCGCCGGTAAAACTCCTCATATTGCGGGATAATCCGGCTGGCACAGAAGCGCGATTGCGCCACCGCCCGGCTGGCTTTCGCCATTTTCCGCAACGCGGTTTCGTCGCTCAGCAATTCAATGGCATAGCGCGCCATGGTGTCCACGTCGCCGACCTCGGCCAGGTAACCGCTCTGGCCGTGCTCGATCAACTCCGGAATGCCGCCCACGCGAGTGGCGATGGGCACAACTTCACAGGCCATGCCTTCTAAAGCCGCCAGCCCGAACGATTCCAGCTCGCTGGGCAGGAGCAGGATGTCGGCCACGGCCAACTTCTCCTCCACCTGGTCCTGCTTGCCCAGAAAAATTACGTCGTTGTGAATGCCTTTCTGCACCGCCAGCCACTCCGCGCGGGAGCGGTCGGGGCCGTCACCAATCATTAACAGCTTGGAAGGGATCTGCTTTCGCACCCGGTCAAATATTTCGATACAGTCGGTCACCCGCTTCACCGGACGAAAATTCGATAGATGCAGGAGCAGGCGCTCGCCATTCGGGGCGTATTCCTGCTTAAGTTCCGAAGCGTTTTCGCCTCTGCAGTACACGTCGCAGTTCACGAAGTTGTAGATCACCTCAATGTGATTGCGAATATCGAACTCGCGCAGGGTGCGCTCCCGCAAGTATTGCGAGATGGCGGTGACTCCATCGCTCTGCTCGATGGCGAAACGAGTAATGGGAAGGTAAGAGCGGTCGAGGCCCACCAGCGTGATGTCGGTGCCGTGCAGTGTGGTCACGAAGGGCAGCTTGCGCCCGCGCGGCTTGGCGGCCATCATCTGGCGCGCCAGCAACGCGCTTACCGAATGCGGAATCGCATAGTGCACGTGCAGCAGATCAAGGTCGTATAGTTCGGCAACTTCCGCCATGCGCGAGGCCAGCGCCAGATCATACGGAGGATACTCGAACAACGGATAGCGGGAGACTTCCACTTCGTGATAGTGAATGTTGGGATGGGGACCGCTCAACCGGATGGGCTGAGCATAGGAGATGAAGTGAACTTCGTGGTCGCGCTCCGCCAGTTCAAGCCCCAGCTCGGTTGCGACCACGCCGCTGCCTCCGTAGGTGGGATAGCAGGTGATGCCGATTTTCATGCCTGTCCCTTCCGGATAGCGCTCGGGCTATACATTCGATGGCGGGCGCAAGGCCGGGATTCAGTTTTTGCCCGACGGTTTCTTTGGGAGGAGAGTGATTTAGCCAGCGCCGTTGGCGTTCCCCGAGGTCTCGCCCTCTGCCGCCATGGCCTCAATCTGCTTCTGCAGACGTTCCTGCGTAGCTTCGTCGAGGCCGGTGAATTCTATTCCCATGCCCACTCCGCCATCGCAAGATCGAACCACCGCCGGCGTGTCCACTTTTTGCGCATCCAGCCACAAGTGGATGCTCAAGACCCTGCCTACGGGAAGGGGCAACATGGTCTCTACATAGCATCCACGACCGCTTATGTCTGCGGCTTTCGTCCTCATGTGCGAGCCCACGCCGTCCGGGTCTCGTATTTCAATGGGAAAGGGTACCTTGTGCCGCAGATATTTCCTTTTATTGTCGCCAGAAGGCGCCACGCGAGTCGCTGATGCAGGGGCCTGCTCTGTCTTCTGCATCTCCTTTTCCCAGGGGCAGGGCTGCCCCTCGATCAGGTTCACGCCTACTTCGATTCTCTCCGCCTGTCCGGCCTCCACCACCCATACGACCTTGCAGCGTGCCTTCTTGTCGCCGACCTGCACCGCAACCACGTCTCCCGGCCTCAAATGAGTTTCCAGGCCGGAGATCTTGGCTCCATGCTGGCTGATGTTACGGGCCTTGGCGTGGTTGAGGAATGGACGACCGTCCGCTCCCATGCCAAACACTCGGATCGGCAAATCGACGTGCACCCGGGGCTCTGGTTTTTCCGACATGCGGGTTGATTCCGACAGCAGTGCCACAAAAGGCTCACAAACCGCTAGCATTAAATCATATATATCGCCACAGCAGGGCCCTTTCGTTACCGAAGGTCTGCTTTCCGTCCGGCGTGCCGGGGTAACTGAAGATCATCCCGCGCCGGCCAGATCCCGGAAGGAGACCATCTCAACCCCGTTCGCCGCCAGCAGATCGCGGGTTGACTGCGAGGTCAGAATGCGCAGCTCCTGTTCGCGTGATTCCCGCAGCCGGGTCTGAATCCCCTGCAGATCAGCATCGTTATAGCCCGGATGACAAACCAGTTCCCAGGTTCCTTCCGGAAGATTCTCCACCATCAGGCGCAGCAAACGATCATT
>DATGYF010000231.1:0-7385 GCA_035298145.1 Terriglobales bacterium
GGGGCCATTTGTTGCCAGTGAGGCACCGTCAATCGCGGACAGAAGATGGACGGAGTTTTCGCTGGTCTCACAGAAGAGTGACCTGGTTAGGGATGCTTTCGGAGCGGCAGAACGACTCGTAGTGGTTGGGAAAGCCGGACCACTCACCAAAGAAGCCTCGGTCACGATCTACGATGAACTCCCCGCGATGGCTTTCTTTGAGGTGAACTCGAGCAGATTCAGTTTCTCCTGGGACACGTTTCCATCGAAACCACAGAACGGTATCTTGGCTGCAAACAGCGTTTTCAAAATGCCGTGAATGACGCGATCGGGCTCGATCCAAACGGTTCCTGAGCCGTGAACCCTACCGCATGGCCGACTTTTCGTTCTCAATCGGGTTCGGTGAGTGCATTGGCGATTTAGCGCCAATGCAGAATCACCAATTGTCGTCCTCAGAACTGACGTACTTTTAAATCCGCTGAGTGGGCAAGGCTGCTCGCTGCGCTATACAAAACAACGTAGACGATCTACCCCCATTGGGAGTAGAGTGTCTACATCTATGAACGAGAAAGACCGGTATAAAAACCGAATTGAGCTGCTGCAGGGAACACTCGACATGCTCATTCTGCAGACGCTGCAATGGGGACCGCAGCATGGATATGGCATTGTCCAGGCTTTACGTTTGCAATCCGGAGATGTGCTTCAGGTGGAGACCGGATCACTGTATCCGGCTCTTCATCGATTGGAGCGTCAGAGCTGGGTGCAGTCTGAATGGAAGCAGTCAGAGAGCAAGCAAAAAGCCCGATACTACCGAATCACAGCCAAGGGGAAAAAGCAGTTGGCCTCCGATCTGAACCGATGGGAGCAGATTGTCGAAGCAATTGGGTCGGTAATGTACGTCAAGCCTGAGGAGAGTGCGTCATGAAGTGGTTTCCCAGCTTGGGTTTTCAGAGGCGCAGTCGCGAATTACAGGAAGAGATCGATGCCCACCTGCAGATGGCAATTGCAGATCGAGTGGCGCGAGGCGAGACGGAAGAGACGGCGCGACAAGCGGCAATGCGGGAGTTTGGAAATATTCCTCTGGTGCAAGATGTGACGGGCGACATGTGGGGCCGAGCCTGGCTTGAACAACTAGGCCGGGATGTCCGTTATGCGTTTCGGCAACTGCGGAAGAGCCCCGGTTTTGCGATCACTGCGACGGCAATGCTGGCAGTAGCTATCTGCGCCAACAGCACCGTATTCAGTTGGATCGACGGCACAATGTTGCGTCCGATTCCCGGCGCGCGAGACACGGGTGACCTCGTGAGTCTGCAGCGTGGGGAACGGAACTTCTCTCCGACTCCGCCCTTCTCGTATCTCGACTATCGCGATCTGCGCGAGCAGAACCACACCTTCACCGGGATACTTGCATATCATCACGATTGGATCACGCTGACTGGCGGCGCACAACCGGAGCGTGTCTATATTGCGAACGTCTCGGCGAACTATTTCGATGTGCTCGGCATCAAGCCGATGCTGGGGCGCTTCTTTCTGCCTGAAGAAGAGACGCGTCCAGCCATTCCCAACGTGGTCCTGAGTTATTCGCTTTGGAAGACGCGTTATGCCGAAGACCCGGCAATCGTGGGCAAGCCGATCGACATCGCCCGGCATCCTGTGACGGTGATCGGTGTGGCGCCGGAGGGCTTTGTCGGAGCAATGCCCGGGCTCCGTGATGATCTGTGGGCAACGCTTGATCCCCTCGGGACGGATGCGTGGCGGCTGACGCATCGCAGTGGTGGTGCGGTCTGGCTGAACGTAATAGGAAGATTGCGGCCCGGCGTGAGCCGTGGCCAGGCAGCCCAGGATCTCGATACCGTTATGCGCAATATTGTCGCGGCGTATCCGGACCAGCATCTTGGCGATAACCGGATCACGCTGGATCCCATGTGGCGCTCGCCATTCGGCGCCAACGGATACATGGCGGCGACGCTGCCCATTCTGCTCGCCTTCGCCGCTGTGGTGCTGTTGCTGACCTGCGCGAACGTGGCCACGCTCACGCTGGTGCGGTTTGTATCCCGGCGGCGTGAACTTGCGATCCGGCAGTCGCTCGGGGCGAATCGCATGCAACTGGTACGGCAGATGGTGCTAGAGGGCGTGGTGCTTTCCATCGTCGCCGGAGCCGTGGCCCTTGTGTTGACATCATGGACTTCGAAGACATTCGCATGGTTCTTTCGGGCGAGCTCGAGTCCTACCACCCTGAACGGGAGCATGGACCACAACGTGGTGATCGGGATTGTGGTGTTTTCCCTGTTGGCCGGCATGCTGTGCGGCGCGCTCCCCGCCTGGCGTTCGTCCCACGCGCCGGCAGTCGAGGTACTCAAGGCAGAGTCGGCAAGCATCTCCGGCGGCTCACGCAACCGGAAATTGCTCAGCGGGCTGGTGGTGGCGCAAATCGCACTTTCACTTCCTCTGCTGTTGTGCTCCGGGCTACTTCTGCGAACGCTGCGGAATCTCGCCGGCGCGAATCCCGGATTTGAGCAGGACCACATTCTCACTGCGACCGTGGGGCTGAATATCGCCGGCTACAGCCACGACGAGGTACAGCTGATCCGTCACAAGATACTTGATCGCGTGTCGGCATTGCCCGGCATGAAGGTTGCGTCTCTTACGGACTGGATTCCGATGACCCTAGGCCACAAGGGCGAGGATGCGTATCCGGAAGGGTATGTGCCACACCCCCATGAATCTTTGCAGGTGTACCACGCCGAAGTGGCCCCGCGGTATTTCGAGTCCCTTCATATACCCATTCTGGAAGGACGCGAGTTTACGCCGGATGACGATGAAAAGGCCCCGAGGGTACTCATCGTGGATCAGACTGCGGCGAGGCGCTACTGGCCGGGACAGGATCCGCTGGGAAAGAGACTCAGAGTTTGGGGCAGTCTTTTCACGGTTGTCGGCGTCGCGAGAAATTCGACACATATGTTCGTGAATGAGTCACCGGAGCCCATGGTGTATATGAGCTTTTTCCAGGAGGGGTACGAGACTATCGTGCAGGTGGAGACCGAGGGAAATCCGGTCGACATGGCGCCAGCGGTGGAGAACGCCATCCACGAAATCGATACACGGCTGCCGGTTTTCGATGTGCGTCCCATGCGAGAGAGTACCCAGCTGGCGAGCAGTTTCGCTGTCATGCAGAGCGCCATGGCGGGAATGTTCGCGCTGATTGGACTGGTCCTTGCGGTAACGGGGATCTACGGAGTCGTGGCCTATCGAACCCAATTACGAACCCACGAGATCGGATTACGCGTGGCTCTGGGCGCCTCGCGCGTCGATGTGCTGAGACTCGTGCTGTTGCAGGGAGTGTGGCTCACAGGCGTGGGGCTGGCGCTGGGATTGGCGTTCGCCTTGGGACTGACACGTGTCATCGCCCGGCTGTTGTACGGAATCGGCGCCAACGATCCCGTCACCATGGTCTCCGTCGTCACGCTTCTGGGAGCAATGTCTTTGCTAGCATGCTACTTTCCGGCACACCGAGCGATGCTCCGGAACCCCGTGAGCGCGATTCGCGAATTGTAAGCTGCAGCTCCGACTCGACGCGAATTGGACGGATTCGGGGTATGCGTGACGCTCCACCTAGTTGGCAAGAAAGGTAACCGGATTCCAGCGGTCACAAACCAATCTCCGCAAGGTGGATCTTCGTTGTGCGTTGACATGAACAGCCCAACGCGCCCATTGAGGCGCATTTCGATGCCCAAGTCCGATTAGTAACGAAAAATGCCCTTCCCGGTACTAATCCGCTCGGTGCCAATCTGGATTACTTCCAGATCGCCGACATCCCGCGGAACCTCGCTGGTCACCTCCCACCGTCCCAGCGCCAGCTCTCATTGAACGACTAGGAAGCGACCAGGTCCTGCGCGTGGATCGGCACTCTGGTCAGCGTCTCGACTCGTGGGCCGTACTTGCCCAAAGTGTTCTCCACGACGCAGAAATCGAAGCCCGGCATCACGACGTCATTCCAGTGATCTCCGATTCCGCGCAGCGCCACGTCGAGCATAGTGACGATCTGCTTGCCCAAGGGTTCGTGGCTGTCGAGCGTGATCGCTCCAAAGAATTCCTGACATTCCGTATAGCCGGAGTTGTGCGTGCCGGTGTACGGCTTCTGCCCGGCGAGGTCGATGGTCCGTCCGATACGCTGCGAGATCTCCTGCGAATGTCCGGCAAAGAAGTCCACCAGGGCCTGCTCTTGCAGTCGCGCCGGCAATCGTTTGCTGGCGACTTCGCGATACGAGCGCTCCCCGACCTTGTAGCCTTCCTCGACTAGATCGAACCAGTATTTCTGCTCAGGCGTCACCTTCTTCGCGGAGTCGACGGCGATGACGGAGCGGCGAATGCAAGCCGTCAACCCGTCCCGTTTCGGCGCAACACCCAGGTGGACCCAATCGCCTTCCTTGATCTGCCGGTTCAGCGCGGGGCCGATCAGGGTACGGTTGGCGGTGTTTGCGCCCACCATGATTTGAAAGCCGTCACGCTCGGAACCCAGCATGCGGCCAACCCAGGCGCCCCAGGCCGCAACTTCGGTCTCGAGACGTCCCGGTCGGAGGACCGCGAGCATCGCGCGTAGCATCGCATCCCCGATGACGCACGCATCGGCAATGAGGCGCATCTCGATCTCGCTCTTCTCGTACTTCACACGGTAGTAAAGCTCCTGGGCATCGACCACGCCCTCCGGGCCGTAGATTTTCTGCAGGCTTTCGACGATGCCCGCGGGAACCACCTGGCGGGGAGTGAGCAGCGCGATTTGGTCCACGTCTTTGCCGGCCGCGGCCTTGATGACATCCTCCAGGCGTTCGGCACGAATGGGATATTTCTCGTCGGCCAATTGCAGCAGTTCGACCTTGTGTACCGTCGCTCCGGCACGGTCCGCAAGTTGCTCGGCAACATACCCACCCTCCAGGCCCGCCACCACGTGAAAGCCGCTTGGCCCAATGATTCCCGCCACCTGCTCAATGGAAATATTTGTATTCCCGCCGAGATACGGAACGTCGCCGGCATAGTGCTCGTCGGAAAAAACAAGCCCGACCGTGTGTCCATGCCGTTGCAATGCCTGGTTGGTGCGGCGAACGCGCGCCTGGAATTCTTCCCGCGGTGCCATGTAGTCGCGATCAATTGCAGGAGCTTCCTGCATCACTCGTAAAACCTTGTCCAGGTCCTGGCGGTGCGCTTCGAAAGGCGGCTGAGAGTTCATAGGATTGGTCTTTATTTCCCTTGATAGAGTGGATTCCTTTGCATTTAACGCCGCATCACTGAACAATGGCAGTCTTGGGATTAACGTTCCATCCTTCAACTTCGACGCTTGGTGTCTCTTTGCTCGCATCGCCGGTGCGATAGGTGGCCGTCACCTGTCGCGTCTCTCCGGGTAGCAGAGCGAAGTAGTTGTCCTGCCAGAGCACGGGCAAGATTTCATTTTCGGTCTCACCGTCACGACTGACTCGGTTGCTCGATGTCTTGTTCACCTTCAGGTGTACCGCAAAGGCCAGGGTTGATGTCGGATTGTGGACGGTGACCGTTGTTGAGCTGTCATCGCCATTGCGTTGTGACCGAGCGGTAGCAACCAGATCAATCCGCGGGAGCGCATTCAGCGCGGTATAGTCCGCGAAAGTCTTGGTGGGAGCCCACGTCGAAATATCGTATTCGCCAGTGGGGTCCTCTTCCTGCCTGGCCCAGTCAATCGTTTCTTCGCGGGTGGAGAGCCAGTAGAAATTTCTGCTCTTTACCTGGCCGGCCGATTCAAGCGTGAGGCTGACGAAGTATGTCCCACTCAGACCTTGGAAGGTAGGCAGAGTGAACACCCGTGTGCTGCTGTCCGAGCCCGCGTTGACCTCGGTTTCCTTTGAGAATCTCTCTGTCATGTCAAGGTTGTAGACCTTGGCCATGACTTTCAGGCCGGCGAACGGTTGGTAGTAAGAATTCACCACCACCACCGAGCGGTCGTCGTACGAGTACTGCACGTGCAGCGGCTCACACGCTTTCTTTACACCGAAATACGATCCCCCGGGGCGAAGATACCAGTCATACATGTGCCAGATCATGCTGGGCCAGGCGTTGTTTAACATCCACTGAATAATCCCGGTCGAGGCGTACTTGTTACGGCCATACGATTCCATCATGGCGCGGTGGCCCTCGTAGGCCTGAACCTGGGCCTTCCGTGCGTACTCCTCCACTGAATTCGCTTGTCCGTACCGTTGGTTAAGCGCCTCGGTGAATACATCCAGAGTATGAGACATGCCGCCGCCGTGGTATTGCCAGACGGAATCAATCGGCCAGAGGTGATCCGGCGGCAACATACGCCGCAGGCTCTCGATGGGCGGGATGGCGGGGCCCGGGCTGGTCTCAGTGTTGAAACCGAACGCGCCTCCGTGGGTTGTATCCAGGTACCAGAACGATGGCGCAACGTACTCGTAAGGGCCGGTCATCTTCACGCCGCTTGGGCCGACCGTGGTGGTCCTGGCCCCGGCTGATGCGACGGAAGGGTTTGGCCAGTCCACCTCTTTCAGGATCTGCAAGTACAGCTTCTCAATCCTGGGCGGAGGTGCGAAGTCGCTGCCGTACAACCAGGTGAACACAGAAGGATGGCGCTCAAGCCGGCGGATTTGGTCGCGCAGCGAGTCCCCGGCGATACGTTCGTTTTCTTGGTCCCAAGTAGGCCAGTTCTCCCATTGGTCACAGCAGCACCAGCCTGCCATGACAAGAATGCCCATCTGGTCGGCGAGATCGAAGAAGTGATCGTTCTCTAGTTTGCCTTCTAGACGTACCGCGTTGAGGTTCAGGTCGCGCACATAGTTGAGTTCGGCCTGCTGCCTCTCCGGCGAGGAGCGCAGAAGCATGTCGAAGCTGTAACCAGCCCCCCGGATGAGGACATTCTTTCCATTGACTTGAAAGACACGATGACCTCCCTCATCAAGGTTCGAAGTCACCTGGCGAATGCCGAAGCGAATGTGAGCTGAATCCGATACCTCCCCCTGGACTTCCACTGCCAGTTCAAGCGGGTAGAGGTCCTGCTTTCCGACCTGGACCGGCCACCACAAGCGAGGATTGGCGAGGTTCAGCTGCGGAAATGTGGCCGGCGTGAAGCGGACCACCTGGGTCTGTTTCGGTCCGAGGTGTACCGGCTGCTCGAACCTGCGGTTTTCGATGTGTCCCTTCAATACACCATCGACCGGATGGTCGGCGGCATTCGTCAGCTCCACTCGGACTATCAACATGGCCTTCTCAGTGGAAGGCAAGTCGAGTTTGGTCAGCACGGCCGGGTAACGCAGAGCGACGGGCCCCGTGGCAGTAATGTGGACGTCGCGCCAGATCCCCATCTCTTTGTCGGGTGGCATGGGAGCCCAGTCGACGAGCGTGATGGCCAAATCGCGCGGCTGAGG
>DATGYF010000232.1:0-4112 GCA_035298145.1 Terriglobales bacterium
AACTGCTCGGCTTCTCTTCCCTGGGGAATCACGACCACCCCGGAAAAGCCGAGAGCAGCGAGCACGGCGGTGTCCGGATTGGAGGCCACGGCAACGTTGGTTTCGAGGCCCAGGTCGGAAGCACGGCGCGCCACATCTCGCGCGATTTTCGGCAGCGGGCCGAAAAGCGGCTCCAGACCGGCGAGGTCGAGAAGCACAGTGTCACAACCCGCATCCTGCACTCGCGGTGAAAATGACTGGGCGCAATCGAGCAAGGCAGCGTGGGCGGTAGCCTCCTGTAATAAAGATCGCGGACGCAGGGCAAGATCAGGGCAGGCCTCCACCTGAAGTTTTGTCATTCCGGCTGAAACTCCCGCCTGGCGGGCCTTTTCATTTAAAGCAAAAATGGTTTGCAGCGGCGCTTTACCTTCCAGCACGGCCAAAGCTTGTGAACGCAAGTTGGGTTCGGCGCGCAGCAGGGCCTCGACCGGAAAGTCAGGAACGAAGATGCAGGCAAAGGCAGTCATTAATAAATCAGTCGTCAGTCAGCAGTCGTCAGAAATTCGTAACGCCGGCGTCCCGCCCTCGCAGCGGAACGGACCCCTACGCCATTCGCACCGCTTTGGTGGCGAATGTCGCAGTGATGCCTTGCGCCGGTTTTCGCTGCAGGCGCGAACGCAACAGCTCTCCTTCAACGCGCAGTCCATCCAGAAGTTGCGCGTGAGCCGGTGAAACCCCGCCTTTGGCTGACAGCTGACAGCTGATAGCTGAAAGTCGTTGCCCCGCCTGCAGCCTGATCAGCAGGGAAGCGCAAGTCGGAGCGCAGGGCGCCTGAGCTACCACCAGCAGCACCGTGGAGGTGGGTTCGACCGCGCGCTGAAAGCGAAACCAGGAAGCCAGCGGAATCCGCCGCGCCGCCGCGTCCGCCACATCCCCAAGATCAATGGCCACCAGGCCAAAGCCCCCGCTTTGCAGGAGCAGGTCGGTGACACGCAGTGCCTGCTCGAGAGAGCGGACCTCGGGTGTCGGACCTCGGACGTCGGACGTCAGACCTGGGGCATCAGACTGCGAACCGCGGTCCGCTGATCTTTGATTTTGACTCCTGACTTCGAACTTCGCCCCCGAGGTTTGACGTCCGAGGTCCGACGCCTGACGTCCGAGGTCCGAGGTCCGACGCCCGAGGTCCGACGCCCGGCTACAGCGTATCCACAGCAATCTTTCCAGCTCAACTCCGGCGGCCGCAGCCGAAACCGCATCGAGCGCATCCGTGGCGTCCACAAGGGCGCAGACTTCCTGGCGCCGCGTCGCTGCCGCCAGGGCGGCCAGCAACACGCTGGTGCGCCCGGAAGAAGCGGGCCCGCAAATTTCGCTGAGACATCCCCGCGGCAGTCCGCCGGCAAGCTTATCGATCTCGCGAATCCCGCTGGAGACCATCTCCGGCGCCGGCCGCACCTCCAACCGCGAGGCCGCAGTCACGCCCGCCAACTTGGGCAACGCCGCCAGGTGTTGTAAGACCAACTCCGGCTTCTTCTTTGCAGCAAAGACAGCAGCACCATCCGCTGGAGCGGAAAAGAGTGGGGAAGCCATAAGGACCTCAAAATTTTCAGGGAACGCCGAGGCGGCTGGCCGAGGCTGCGAATTGCGTATTCGCTTTTTATTCGCTAAAAGAAATTAGCCCCGGGAAAGGAATATTGTCAAGAGATAAGGTGATTGCCGGCAGACGACAACTTAGCGCCGGCGTCCCGCCGGCTGTCTGGCGGGCGTCTCGCCCGCCCATCGGGCCGGCCGGACCCAAGCCCATCCGGTTTGCTTTGTTATAATGACTGCTCTCCGGGGCGCTATCGTCTAGGGGTTAGGACGGAAGATTCTCAATCTTCAAACACGGGTTCGATTCCCGTTAGCGCTACCAATATTCATGCTGCTTCCAGCGATTTCGGCCCTATCCCTGTCTGCCTGGTGTCTGATCTGTTGCGGGCCTTGTGAGTTGGGACTTCCAGGCCGCAAGCCGCGGGCATTACGTCACAGATTTTGAGCAACTGGATAGAAGGGTCAAGAGTGCCTTCATCTCCTTCTCGGCCTCAAGTTCCCGATCAGACAGGTTGACGCCCCAAAAGTTCTTTTGCGGGTCCACCGATTCGATACCGGCCTGCAGTTCGTTGGAAGCGATCGCTCGAATCCATTCGACTCGGAACTTCGCTTTTTTCGATCCCCGTTGCAAAGTTATGACGGTTCCGGGTTTCAATTGGGTCCGGAGGGCGGCCAGCCGGGCCCCTACATCGGTGATATCGATGGTATGCGCCAGGTGGGTGACGCTATCGATCGAAACCTTGACCGGCAACACCATTTTTCTGCGCTGCGATTTGCGTCGGTTCAGCATTGGCAGACGATTATCCGGTGTCCACCCATGACCGACAAGTTACCTCAGTCATTGATGCAGGACGTTTCGACCGCCATCGACGTTCGGACGCCGCCTACAAAGGCACCGCGTGGCGTGCAATGTACTCATCCAGAGAGTGGTCGGGCCCGATATAGTGGAACTCTTCGGCGTAGTCGAGGCCGTATTTTTTGCCGGCGGCCCGATCCTTGGTTTCCACCGCCATTTTCGTAAACTCGTCGATGGCTGCAGTGTCGGCGCCAGATAGGGCCGGTATCCGCTGTTTGTTTTCCACCAGAGAAGCGTTCAGTTCCCTGATCATGTGGGTGATCATGGTCCGGCATGCCCTCAGGCAGGCAAGTTTGGTTTCGACCGTCGGGCCAATATCCACCACACGATTCACCAGCTGCGGGCCTCGGGCGAAATAGTATTTCTCGGACACGCTGTGCGGTCTCAGACCCGCGGCAAAGTGTTCCGGCATATCCAGATGGCCGCCGGACATCCAGCAAGCCGCTTCTACCGCCTGCGCTGTCACGTAGTGATCTGGATTCTCCTCGTAATGTCCCCAGGGATCGTAACTGAAGATGGTGTCAACCTTGAGCAGACGAAACAGAAAGATGAGGCGGGCGCGAATTTCCGTGCGCGCCAGGTCGTCCATGCGGTGATTTCGATAGCCGAGGTCGAACGTCTGCTTCAGGCCCGACGCCTGCAGGAAGGCCTTGGCATCGCGCTCGTTAGCCAGCACGGTTTCTCCCAGAGTCAGGTCGTAGGAATCCTTCTCGTCATTGCTGGTCCGGATGAAGTAGCCGGTATAACCTTCCCGGAGGAGTTTGGCGACGGTGCCGCAGGCAAAAAAGGGGCCATCATCGAGATGAGGCGTGATCACCGCGAGCGTTTTTCCCTGGTGCGGAGTTCCCGAGACAGCTCGCTCGATCACGATATCCGCGGACGGGTTAGTGTGGGACGGCAGTTGCGGCGCAGCAAGCAAGCCTGCAGCCGCAGCACCTTTGAAGAAATCACGCCTTTCCATCCGAACCATCCCTCCAGGATCAGCTGCGGCCTCAGGGAAGACGCCGCGACGGCCATACCCCCGTCGATCATAAGTCGAAGACCGGCAAGTCCGTCTGAGCGATATTGGGGGCAATAGTGATGCATCAGGTTCCCGCGGTTTTGGCTGAACACTGAGGACCACCTGGGGACAGCGCGCTCGACTGTCCGGTCGAGCAGGGCTCTCAGGCCTACATCGCAAGCGGGAAGCGGTCCCACAAGACTCCGCTCGGTTTGGGGACTCAGGGATGGGGTGGGTGCGATGACAAGTCTCTTTTTGTGCAAATCTCTTCACATCTGACCTCTGGACGGGTGTCGGCCCCATGATTCCATGATGTTCCAGGTTTGGAAGCCAGCGTGCACTTTATGGATTTGCCAAGGCTATTTTCCTCCCCCCGAGCTTGAAATCACAGATTCCATTGAGGAACACTTGAAAGACACCAGCGTAAGTGTGGTTCGCCATCGTCATCCCAGCCGCAAGGGCAGGCACGCCGGGACCAAGTTCCTGGTAGTGCTCTTGTTTGCGGCAACTGCAGCCATTACGTGGCAGTTTGCCCGGCAGCCGGTTTCGAGTTCTCCGTACGCATCTTTGAAGCCCAGTCCGATCGGCCTGAACCAGGCTGTTCCCTCTGGTTCGGCGAATCGGGAATATTCTGCTTTCATCGCGGGTCGGCCCAGTCGTCCGGCCTACCTGTATTCGGTGATTCCCGGC
>DATGYF010000233.1:0-17422 GCA_035298145.1 Terriglobales bacterium
GCGACCACGGTGGTGGGGACACTCACCTCGTACCAATCCTTGGGACGAAACGCTGGGGTGGAAAGGGTCTCACCCTTGGCGTCCACCTTGCCCGAAGACTGCAGGGACCAGCCGTCGCGAAGCGAGAGGGTCGCGTCGGGATGGGGATGGATGGAGTCCTGCGCCACCATCAGACCGCAGAAAGAGAGGACCGCAATGCACAACAGGCTGCTCTTGTTCATCTTCATCAAGAGATCCTTTGCCGAAGGATTGGTTTTTAAGATCGCGCTTCATTATGCCGCATCCGGCTCTAGGTTAATAACACGTCGTATTAATACGTTTCAATGGCTGATTTTAGCAGCGGTTTGAGCTTATGGAGGACGGGAGTCCTCGCCCATCTGTTTTCGGCACAGCGGGACGGGCAGGGACGCCGGTCCTCCATGGGGTGGCACTAGTCTATAATTTAAGTTTCCGCCTCAAACTCTGGAGTGACAAGAAAATGATCCGATTTCTGCAGACCCCTGGCCCGATCAAGAAAATTGTTCTCGGCGGCTTGCTGACCGTAATTTGCGCCGCCATGGCAATCACCCTGATCCCGGGCGGCATTGGCGACAGCATCGGCCTGGGAGGGCCGGGACAGGGAGTAGTGGCCAAAGTGGCCGGCGAACCGGTGACCTCGCTCGAGGTGCAGCGCGAGGCGCGGCAGATGCTGCGCCAGCAGTTCCCCCGGGGCGGCGAGCAGACTGCCATGTTGCTGCCTTACTTTGCCGAGCGCGCCGCCCAGAACCTGATCAGCCGGAGGGCCCTGGTTGCCG
Source organism: Terriglobales bacterium (assembly GCA_035298145.1). Taxonomy (GTDB): domain Bacteria; phylum Acidobacteriota; class Terriglobia; order Terriglobales; family Acidobacteriaceae; genus JAIQFF01. Next base: position 795 of record DATGYF010000233.1, read on the forward strand.
AAGCCGAACGACTGGGCTTTCGCGTTACCGATGAAGAACTGCGCGACGAATTGCAGCACGGTCGCTACTCGGCCACATTCTTTCCCGGTGGAAAATTTGTAGGTCAGCAGCAGTACGAAAACATCCTGCAAAACGCGGACCTGAGTGTTCCGGTATTCGAGCAGGGCGCGAAGGACGATATCCTGCTGGGCAAGCTGCGCAACCTGATCGCGGGCAGCGCGCTGGTCACGGACAGCGATGTCCGCCGCGAGTTCGAGAAGCAGAATACCAAGGTCAAGTTCGATTACGCCGTACTCCGGAAAGACGACCTGGCCAAACAGATCAAGCCCACGGAGGCCGAACTGAAGGCCTTCTACCAGCGCAACCAGGCCAGCTACAACAATTCGATTCCGGAGAAGCGCAAAATCCAGTATGTCGTACTGGACACGGCAAAGATCGAAGCGGGAGTGAGTGTGTCTCGCGAAGACCTGCAGGCCTACTATGACCAGCATCGCGACGACTACCGCGTGCCCGAGCAGGTCAATGTAAGCCATATTCTTATCAAGACTCCTCTGCCTGGTCCGGATGGAAAAGTTGACCCTAAAGGCGTGGAGGAAGCGCGCAAGAAGGCGGAGGATGTTCTCAAGCAGTTGAAGGCGGGCGGAAATTTCGCCGAACTGGCCAAGAAATATTCTGAAGACCCGGGCAGCGGCAAGAATGGCGGTTCGCTGGGCTGGATTGGCCGGGGCCGCACCGTGCCGGAATTCGAACAAACCGCATTCTCCCTGGCCAAGGGTGCGACCAGTGGTCTGGTGCAGAGCAGCTACGGCTTCCACATCATCCGTCTCGACGACAAGCAGGCCGCGCATGTGAAGCCCCTGGATGAGGTCAAGGACCAGATTGAAGAGGCCATCAAGCAGCAGAAAGCCGCCCAGGCCGCCACCAATCAGGTGAATGCGTTGCTGGCGCAGGCGCGGAGTGCGGGATTGGACAAAGCGGCCGCGGCCAAGGGCCTTAACGTCGTTAACACCGACTTTGTGAGCCGCACCGACAGTCTGCCCGGCATTGGCAGTTCGCCGCAGTTCATGAGCGCGGTGTTTGGCCAGGCCGAGAAGGCCCCGCCCGACCAGGTGCAGACCGCGCAGGGCTACGCCGTGTTCCAGGTAGTGGCCATCAAACCGGCGTCCACACCCACGTTTGATGAGATTCGCAGTCGAGTCGAAGACGAATTCCGGAACGAACGCGTCGCCGCCCTGCTTACTCAGAAAACTCAGGAACTGGCCGATCGCGCCAAGGCCGAACATGACTTGAAGAAGGCGGCCAAAGAAGCCGGCGCAGCCGTCAAGACCAGTGACTTCGTGCTGCCCGACGGGCAGGTCCCCGACATCGGTTCCATGTCGGGCGGCGCTTCGGTGGCGTTCAGCCTGAAAAAGGGCGAGATCAGCGGTCCGATCAGCAACGGCACCACCGGCGTGGTCTTGTCAGTTCTGGATCGTCAGGAGCCGACTGCCCAGGATTTCGAGGCCAAGAAAGACCAGGTCCGTGATGCGCTAATCCAGAACAAGCAGCAGGAAATGTTCGGTCTGTTCCTGACCAATCTGCGCGCCCAGATGGAAAAATCCGGCAAGATCCAGATCAATGCCGACGAGATGAAGAGCCTGACCCGCGCCCAGGGCGGGGAACAGGGAGAGTAAAGCGCGGACACCCACCGCTTCCACGATTGCTGGTAGCATCGGGATAGTTCAGATGACGTCATTTCCCCGCGCGACCGGTATCCTGCTGCACCCCACATCCTTCCCGGCGCGCGGCGGTATTGGTGATTTTGGTCCTGCGGCCTACGAGTTTGCCGACTTTCTTGCCTCCGCGCGGCAAGGCCTGTGGCAGGTGCTGCCGCTGGGGCCCCCGGCCAATGGGAACTCTCCCTACTCTTCAACCTCCGCGTTTGCCGGCAACCCTTTGCTGATCAGCCTGGAGCGCCTGGCCGACCGCGGGTGGCTGCGTTCGTCAGAACTGGCTGGCCTTCGGCACGAAGCCGGCGCAATCGACTACGAAGAGGTTTTTCAGCGCAAGTCGCCGCTGATCGTGGAGGCTGCCCAGACCTTCCTGAAGAACGCCGGGGGCAGCGCCCGCACCCGCTTTGAGCGCTTTTGTGCCGGGAATGCCTGGTGGTTGGAAGACTTTGTCCTGTTCGATACGCTGCGCGAACGTAACCACAGGCGATGCTGGAAGGAGTGGCCGCGCAGCCTGGCCCGCCGCGAGGTTGCGGCCTTGTCCACGGCCCGCAAAGATCTGAACGCCGAGATTGACCTCCGCCGCGCGATTCAGTTTTTCTTCTACGAACAGTGGCGTGCCCTGCGGCGTTACTGCGCCCAGCGCTCCATCCGGGTGGTGGGCGATATTGCTATTTTTGTGGCCTACGACAGCGCTGACGTGTGGGCGCACAGCGATCTCTTTCGCCTGAAAGAAGATCTCGAACCAGAGGCGGTTTCGGGTGTCCCGCCGGACGCCTTCAGCGCCACCGGCCAGCGCTGGGGCACTCCTCTTTATGACTGGGATGCGATCCGGGCGCGTGGATATGACTGGTGGATCGACCGGCTGCGCTGGGGCACCGAGACTTGCGACTACATCCGTCTCGATCACTTCCGCGGTTTCGATCAGTTCTGGGAGATTCCCGCCAACGACGCCACTGCTGTAAACGGACGCTGGGTGGACGGCCCCAAGGACGAGCTCTTCAACAAACTTCGTGACGCGCTGGGCGGGCTGCCTTTTTTTGCCGAAGACCTGGGTCACATCACGCCCGAAGTGCATGCGCTGCGCGAGCGTCACCAGATACCGGGAACAGCCGTGCTGCAGTTTGGTTTCGCCGATGCCGGCGCCCATATGTATCTGCCGCACCGCCTGACTTGCGACCGCGTCGTTTATACCGGCACGCACGACAACGACACCACGCTGGGCTGGTGGACATCGGGCGTGTCAGAGACAGAACGCCGAGCGATCCAGGCTTACGTAGGACCCTGTAAAGATGGCATTCACTGGGCCCTGATCCGTCTGGCGCAGGAGTCGGTCGCCAACCTGGCCGTGGTCCCCCTGCAAGACGTTCTGGGACTGGGCAGCGAAGCGCGCCTTAACACTCCCAGCGTCTCCGAGGGAAACTTCCGCTGGCGTTATCAGCCGGGATCTCTGACCCGTGCTCTCGCGGAGAAGCTTGCAGCCCTCGCCGAAGTGACTGACCGCGTGCCGCCGCCCATGCCCGTACCGCATGATGAGGACTTCGCGGCATGAATCGTCTTATCCAGGTTTAAGGTATTCTTTCCGAACTGAGAACCGGGAACTTGAAACTGAAATCTGAGATCTCATACTCCTGAAGCACTAGGATAGGGCCAGCAGCCAAAGCGACTCTCATGATCAAAGCAGTCCGAGGAACGCGCGACCTTCTGCCGCCGGAGACGGCGCTGTGGAATTTTGTCGAGGCAACGGTGCGCGACGTCTTCCGCGCTTACAACTTTCACGAAATACGCACCCCGATTTTCGAATCCACCGAACTGTTTGCCCGCGGAGTGGGCGAGGAAACCGATGTGGTCGCGAAGGAGATGTACACCTGGGAAGACCGCGGGCGGGCGCAGAGTGATAAAGGACAGTCGCTCACCCTGCGCCCGGAAAACACCGCCAGCGTGGTGCGAGCGTACATCGAACACAAACTTTGGGATCGGGGCTTGAGCAAGCTCTACTACATCGGTCCACAGTTTCGGCGGGAGCGGCCGCAAAAAGGACGCTATCGCCAGTTTTATCAGATCGGAGCGGAGGTCATCGGGCCGGCCAGCGCGGGCAGCGAGTCTCCGGCACGCGATGCCGAGGTGCTGGAGTTGCTCGCCACTCTGCTTGACCGGCTTGGCATCCGGGACTGGACGCTGCAACTGAATTCCGTGGGATGTGCGAATGACCGCGCAGCCTACAACGAAGCCCTGCGCAGGGCTCTGGAGCCGGTCGTGGGCGGCATGTGCGAAGATTGCAAGCGCCGCGCGGTTACCAACCCGTTGCGCGTGTTTGATTGCAAAGTTCCCGAAGATCAGCCCGTCATCGAGACGCTGCCGCGCATCAGCCAGTTTCTGGACGAGGCTTGCCGCAAGCATTTCGAGCAGGTGCAGGAGATACTGAAGGCTGTCGGTGTGCCGTTCATCCTCAACGATCGGTTAGTGCGCGGGCTCGACTATTACACTCGCACCGCGTTCGAATTCACTCACGGTGCGCTGGGGGCGCAGAACGCGATCCTTGGCGGCGGGCGCTACGATGGGCTTTCGGAATCGCTTGGAGGCCCCAGCGCTCCCGGAATCGGTTTCGCCATTGGCGAAGACCGCCTGGTGCTGGCGTTGCAGGAATCTTCCGAGGCGGTGCAACGCAGGCCGGATGTTTACATCGCGCCTCTGGGCGCCGGCATGGACCGTGAGGCCGCGCGCCTGGCGCGGGAGCTGCGCCGTCACGACCTGGTGGTTGAACTGGGAGACGAGACTTTTCGCCTGAAGAAGTCGTTCGAAACCGCCGACAAGCTGGACGTGCGTTTTGCCCTGATCGTGGGCGAAAATGAAGTCAAGGCCGGTTCGTTCGCCCTTAAGAATCTGAAAACCGGCGAGCAGGTTTCAGTCCCGCGCGCCGACTTGGCGGCAAGGATACAGGCGAAGTAGCGGAAGTTTGTGTGGGTCGGACGGGAGTGTCCGACGCTTTTGACTTTTGGTTTTGCTGTCCTGCGGAGTAAGCACAAGTCAAAGGCGTCTGACAGAGCCTGCCCTGAGCGAAGTCGAAGGGAGTGTCCCACCCACACTGCAGTCCCTACGAAATTTTGCTAACCGGAGGACTAATGAGAAACTCAGCTTTGATTGCCGGTGTGCTCTGCATCTCTTTCTCTCTGGCCGGATTTGCGCAGAGTCCGAGGAATTCCGCCAAGCCTCTCAGCCCGCTGGAGCAGGCGCTGATTTCGAACACTAAAGCTGTCCCTGAGGCTCAAAAGAGCAGGAACGTCGATTTCCTGAAACGAACCTTGACCGATGATTTTGTCTTCGTCGGCAGTGAAGGCAAGCTGCACGACAAAGAAGAGATTTTGGGGAGCGCGCGCGAGGGTGAACTACAAGATTATTACACCTACAATCTGCGGGTGTTGCCGGTCAACGATGAGGTCGCGGTGGTGACCTACGATTGCATCATTCACATGCCGGAGGGCGATGCTCCCGGCATGGCGCCGCGCTATCAGCACATCTCCGATCTTTGGGTGAAACAGAATGACCAGTGGCGGCTCAGGTTCCAGCAGGCTACGGCGGCGCGGCCGATTGACTGAGCTACAACCCGAGAGATAGGTCTCTTTTAATCCCGCACGAGCGGGACGCTCGCGCCTACATTTATAATCTTTCATTCGGCTTACAACTCCATTTTCCACTGAAGGGCACAACTTGCTCGATTTCCTTGGCGATCTACGGCGTACCCATATGTGCGGGGCCTTGCGTCCGGCTGATTCCGGCAAAAAAGCAGTACTCATGGGCTGGGTAAACCGGCGGCGCGATCTGGGCAACCTGATCTTTATTGATATTCGCGACCGCAGCGGCGTCACTCAGGTGGTGTTCAACAAGGAACGCGATCCCGCCATTCACCAGAAAGCGGAGGCGCTGCGCAACGAGTACGTCATCGCCGTGGTGGGCACGGCCAAGCAGCGCGTCCCTGACACGATAAACAAAAACATTGCCACCGGCGAGGTGGAATTGATCGCGGAAGAGCTGCGCATCCTCAACGAGTCGAAGCAGCCGCCGTTCCTGCCCAGCGAAGCTGTTTTGCCCAACGAGGAAATGCGCCTCAAGTATCGCTACATCGATCTGCGCCGCGATGCCATGCAGTACAACATCGAACTGCGGCATAAAGTTGCGCTGGCCATTCGCGACTATCTTTCGGCGCAGGGATTTTTCGAGATCGAAACTCCCTTCATGACCCGCTCGACGCCCGAAGGCGCGCGCGACTACCTGGTCCCCAGCCGGGTGCAGCCCGGGAGTTTCTACGCGCTGCCGCAGTCGCCGCAAATGTTCAAGCAGATTCTGATGATCTCCGGCTTCGACAAGTATTTCCAGATTGTGCGCTGCTTTCGCGACGAAGACTTGCGCGCCGACCGCCAGCCGGAGTTTACCCAGATCGATCTGGAGATGTCGTATCCCCAGCCGGAGCGGGTGTGGGAGGTGGTCGAAGGCTTTCTCACCGCCGCATTCAAAGCCGCTGGACACGAAATCAAAACGCCCTTCCCGCGCATGAGTTATGACGAAGCCATGCGCCTCTATGGCAGCGACAAGCCGGACCTGAGGCTGCCCGCAATGGCGGACGTGCGCTCTGCCTTCACGCCCGAAGAGTTGGAGAAATTCGCGGCGGCCTTCAAGGTCAGCCCGGATTTTACTTCTCTGCTCATCCGCACTCCGAAGGCGGGTGAAATCTCCGGGACCGAACGACGGACCATCGGGACCTACGGGGCCTTCGCGCATGCGCAGGGGACGTCATACGTCAGTTTGATGAGCGATCCCAACCGTTTTGCCCGGGACTATCCCAATTCGCTGGAACCGGTTCTCAAGGCCGCCGGGGTGGAGGCGGGAGATTTGTGGGTGCTGGCGGTTCGCAAGGCGGATTCGAAGCAAAGCGTGAACCAGTTTTACCAGACCTGCGGACAACTCCGGCTTGACCTGGCCCAAAAGTATGCGGCCAAGCATGGGGCTTTCGCCAAGACGGGAGATCCCGCGAAAGATTTCCGCTTCTTGTGGGTCACCGATTTCCCCATGTTCGAGTGGGACCGCGAATCCGGTCGCTGGAATGCGGCCCATCATCCCTTCACTTCGCTGCACGATGAGGACATGGCCAAGCTCGAAACCAGCTTCGATACCACCAGTGATCCCAAGTCGGCCTTGGGCGAAATTCGGGCGCTGGCCTACGACGTGGTGCTGAACGGTACCGAGTTGGGCTCGGGCTCGATCCGTATTCATCGTCAGGATATTCAGAGCAAGATATTCCGCGCTCTCGGCATGACGGAAGAAGAGGCGCGCTCGCGCTTCGGGTTCTTCCTGGAGGCGCTGGAGTACGGCACGCCTCCGCACGGCGGCATTGCGCTGGGGCTGGATCGCATTGTGATGATCCTGGCCGGCGCGGACAGCCTGCGCGAGGTGATTCCATTCCCCAAGACGGCCCGCGCGGTCGATCTGATGGTGGATGCGCCGACCCCGGTCAGCGATGCGCAGCTGAGGGAGTTGGGAATCCAGGTGAAAAAGTAAGAGGACCAATAAGAAAACTGGCCCAAAGGGCTTATTCGTTATGAGCAATTGTGAACAGTATGGCGGCGTTGTTCTGCTTTATACAAACAGAGTATGCCTGCTACCGGCACATTGCTGTGTATTCACCGCGATCCAAGCCAACTCAGCCCGTTAAGGGACAAGGGATACGGCTTGATCACCGCGTCCAATGGAAGCGACGGTTTGCGAATCCTGATGCTGAACCCAGTGGATGCGATAGTGATCGAGTATTACCTGGGCCTGCTGAACGGGGCGGTGGTGGCGGATGTCGTCAAGCAGGTCATGCCGCACCTGCCCATCGTCCTGATTGCTGACAACATGGAATTGCCCGCGGGAACCTTGAAGTCGGTGGACGTAGTGGTGGCCAAGTCCGATGGCCCGAGCTGCCTGTTGGAGAGCATCCATTCGGTATTGCAGAACCGGTGCGCGCCGCAACCCGACGGAATGGTGAAGGATCCGGCCGCACATGGACATCGCAAAGCCTCTCTGCGCGGTAGGGCCACGCGATCAGAAGCAAGCCCATTCTCGGAGGAGCTCTGGGAAAACATCCGCAATGGGATCCTCAGCTTTTGATCCTCACCCCCTGAGTTCCCGCAGCTTGTACCTCTGCAACTTGCCGGTCGCGGTCTTGGGCAACTCGTCCACGAATTCCACCCAGCGCGGGCGCTTGAACACGGGCAGGCGGCTGAGCACAAATTCCTGCAGTTCGCGGGCGAGGTCGGCCGTGCCGGTCGAGCCATTTTTCAAAAGAACATAGGCCGCCGGCTTCAGCAGTTCGTCCTCGTCTTTACGACCGATGACTGCGGCTTCCTGCACTGCCGGGTGTTCGATCAGCACAGCTTCGATTTCAATCGGGCTGACCCATACCCCACTGCATTTCAGCATGTCGTCGGAGCGGCCGGCATACCAGAAATATCCGTCAGCGTCCTGGTAGTACTTGTCGCCGGTGCGAATCCAATGGCCTTCGATGGTGTTCTTTGATTTCTCGTGCTGGTTCCAGTAGTGGGAGCAGATGGAATCGGATTTGATCAGCAGGTTGCCGATCTCTCCCGGTTTCGCAGGCTCGTCGTCTTCGTCCACGACCCTTGCCTCATAGCCTGGAATGATCAGGCCGCTGGAGCCCGGACGGACCGCGCCCGGGCGGTTGGCGATGAACATATGCAGGACTTCGGTGGAGCCGATGGCGTCGAGGATTTCCACGCCGAAGCGTTCCTTGAAGCGATGGAACAGGGCCGCGGGCAGGGCTTCCCCGGCGGAGATTCCGTAGCGCACTGAGGAGAGGTCAAAATCGGGCGCGCTGGGCCCGCCTGGACAACCGGGGGCGGCTGTCCCCACGTGGTCTCTTTTGTGGGCCAGCAGCGCAGCGTAGTTTGACGGTACGGAGAAGAACAAGCTCGGGCGGTGACGCTCGATGATTTCGAATACGTGCTGGGGCTTGGGCGGTCCCGGCCACAGGATGCTGGTGGCGCCCACGGCCAGCGGAAAATACATCGCATTGCCCAGGCCATAGGCGAAGAAGAGTTTGGCCACGCTGAAGCAGCGATCGGATTCGGTCATGCCGAGAATGCCCATGGCATAGCGTTCGGCACAGACCACCATGTCATGCTGCAGGTGGACGCAGGCTTTGGGGAATCCGGTCGAACCGGACGAATAGAGCCAGAAGGCGGCATCATCTTTACTGGTAGGCTCGGCCTCGAGGCTGGGCGAGTTCTGCTCGATCAGGCCGGCGAAGCTTTGTGTGTTTTTGTCTGTCGTGGCGGGCTGCGCCCCGCCCACCACGATGACGTGCTGCAGATAGCGCAATTTCTTCCAGCCCTGCAGCTGGGGGTAAAGCGCTTCGCTGACCACTGCCACCCGCGCCCGCGAATTGTTAAGGATGTAGTGATAGTTCGATGTCTTGAGCAGGGTATTGACCGGAACCGGGACGGCCCCAATCTTGATGGCGCCGAAAAAACTGACAGCGAACTCGGGAGTGTCGAGCAGAAGCAGGAAGACTCGTTCCTCGATCCGGACCCCGAGCTGGCGCAGACTATTTCCGAAGCGGTTTACGCGCTCCCATAGCTGACGATAGCTGACGCGAGCCTCTCCGGCTTCGATGGCGATTTTCTCTCCCCGGCCTTCGGGAATATGGCGATCGATGAAGTAGGTAGCGGCGTTGAACTGGTCGGGAAGCAGAATGGGCGCGCCCGGAATCATCTGACCAGGCTCATTTGGACGTGGCGCGCTTGCGGAAACTGCGCAGAATAATTACCCCACTGACGCCGAAGCTGGCAACCGCCCCCAAAGCCAGCGCCTCCGTGACTTGCGAATTGACGTGGAACAGGTCCACAAAGAATGCTGCCAGGGCGAAAAGAATGCCCAGGACATTCAGCCAGGCGGGCGAACTGGAGGATTGCGCCTGCTCGGGATTCTGCAAGCGAAGCTGCAGCAGGACGGCGGCCAGTCCGACGGCGCCCATCACCACCACCGCCAGCGGGCTGAAGAACGCGCCACGATTGGTAAACAGCACGACCATGGCCAGCGCCCCGCACAGCAACCCGGAGGCGATCACGGTCCAACGGCGCGAACTATAGCCGAATTTCTTCATTTCAACCCGAAGCGAAAGCCCATTGTAGTCAGAGTTTTGCCCAATGCAAAACCGATGCACCACCACCGTTACACAGGAATGAGCTACAATCGGCGGTGAATGCGCCGGTGAATTGGCCGGGTGTTTGTTCTTTCAGGCCGTCCGAGTTCGGTCCTTTATCGATAAAGTGGGAGGCACTCTGCCATCGCCCGTGCGGGGCGGCACCACGACGCACGCCATCGTAAGAATTCGCAACTAGAGGAGGAAATTTATGGCAACCGTACTATCCAGCGTTCAAATGGACGACAAAGTCACAAGTTACATCTCCAAAAATCGCAAGATGCTGATTAACGGACAGTGGGTGGAAGCCGCCTCCGGCAAGACATTTCCCACCTATAACCCGGCCACGGGTGAGGTGCTGGCCCGCGTTGCCGAGGGAGATCGTGAGGACATCGACCGCGCCGTCAAGGCAGCTCGTGCCGTATTCGAAACCGGCCCCTGGTCAAAGATGACGCCCTCTGAGCGCGGACGCCTGATCTGGAAGCTGGGCGATCTGCTGGAACAAAACCTGGAGGAATTTGCCGAACTGGAAATGCTGGACAATGGCAAGCCTCTGAAAGTCGCGCGGGTGGCGGACGTGCCGTTGGCCGTGGACTTGTTCCGCTACATGGCGGGTTGGGCGACCAAGATTGAAGGCAACACCATCCCGATTTCCGCCGGCACCAAATTCCTGGCTTACACTCTGCGCCAGCCGGTGGGCGTGGTCGGCCAGATCATCCCATGGAATTTCCCCTTGCTGATGGCGGCCTGGAAGCTGGGGCCGGCACTGGCCACGGGATGCTGCGTCGTGATCAAGCCGGCGGAGCAGACGCCGCTTTCGTGCCTGCGCCTCGGCGAACTGGTTCAGGAAGCAGGCATCCCCGCCGGAGTCGTGAACATCGTCCCGGGCTATGGCGAGACCGCGGGAGCTGCCCTGGCGTCGCATCCGGACGTGGACAAAGTCGCCTTCACCGGCTCCACCGAAGTGGGCAAGCTGATTCTTCAGGCGGCGGCCGGCAATTTGAAGAAAGTGTCGCTGGAGTTGGGCGGCAAATCTCCCAACGTAGTCTTCAACGACGGAGACTTGAAGACGGCCATCTCGGGCTCGGCCAGCGCCATCTTCTTTAACCATGGACAATGCTGCTGCGCCGGCTCCCGCCTGTATGTGGAGAAGAGCATCTTCGACGAAGTGGTCGAAGGCGTGTCGGCGAAGGCAAAAAAAATCAAAGTCGGTCCGGGGTGGGAGGAGTCGAGCGATATGGGTCCCCTGGTCTCGGAAGAGCAGCTTAACCGGGTTTGCGGCTTTCTCGAATCCGGACGCTCCGAAGGCGCCAAGGCAGTGGCGGGAGGCGGGCGGCATGGTGACAAAGGATACTTTGTCGAACCCACGGTGCTGGTCGATACCAACGAAAACATGAAAGTAGTGCGCGAGGAGATTTTCGGTCCGGTGGTTTCGGCAATTCCTTTCACCGACTACGACGACGTGGTCAAGCAAGCCAATAACACGGTGTACGGATTGGCGGCAGGCATCTGGACGCGCGATATCGGCAAGGCTCATCGCCTGGCTTCGCAACTACGCGCTGGCACAGTGTGGATCAACTGCTACAACGTGTTCGACGCTGCTCTGCCCTTTGGCGGCTACAAGCAGTCGGGCTGGGGCCGCGAAATGGGACACGACGTCCTGGAGCTCTACACCGAAGTCAAGTCGGTGTGCGCGGCTCTGTAGTGTCGTAGGTAAGTATCGTAGAATTTGCCATAGCAACAGGGAAGCTTCGGCTTCCCTTTTTTTCTTGGTGCGTAGGGGCAGAGGTCCTCATCTGCCCAGCCGAGCGAAGCTCGGCCGCCGGCCCGGCAAGCTTCGCTCGCCTGCCTAGATGAGGACATCTGGGCCTACATCTCTCTTGATAGTGACCTTATCCAGCCTGCCTCGTCTATTCCGCATGAAAATCGCTCGCCGTTCTCTGCTCACCACGCTCCTCCTCTGCATGTCGTCCTTCGGCCAGGATGCTGCCATGTTTCGCGGCGACCTGGCCCACACCGGCGTCTATAAGGGGCAGGGCATCCCCAAGTTCAGCCAGGTGAAGTGGAAATTCCACACTGACGGCCAGGTGATCTCATCGCCTGCGGTGGCCGATGGCACCGTCTTCGTGGGCAGTACGGACGGGAACCTGTACGCGGTTGATCTCGCATCCGGCACGCAAAAATGGAAAATCTTTACGGGCGTGCGGGTGACCTCGTCGCCCGCGGTCGAGAACGGAGTCGTTTATTTCGGCAGCTATAGCGGCAGGTTTTACGCCGTCGATGCCGCCACCGGGACACTGAAATGGAAATTCCAGACCGAGGGTGAAAAGCGGTTCGCGGGCAAACATCTGCACGGCTCTGAGCCTGCTGCGGAAAGCATGCCCGATCCCTTCGATTTTTATTTATCGTCTCCCGCATTGTGGGGCGGGGCGGTGTATTTCGGAAGCGGCGACGGCAACGTCTATGCGCTGGATGCAGCCACCGGAGCGCTGAAGTGGAAATTTCACACCGGCGATGTCGTCCACGCATCTCCGGCAATCTCCGACGGGACCCTGTTCATCGGCAGTTGGGACAGTTACTTTTACGCCCTCGATGCCGCCAGCGGAAAGGAGAAATGGCGCTTCAAGACCGGCGAAGACCAGAATATTTACAACCAGGTGGGTATTCAATCTTCGGCCGCGGTCGTGGATGGCGTTGTGTACTTTGGCTGCCGCGATTCGAACCTCTATGCCCTGGATGCCCGTACGGGCGAGAAAGAATGGGCCTTCAACAACAAGGGCTCGTGGGTCATTACCTCGCCGGCGGTGCGGGATGGCAAGGTGTACTTTGCCACGTCAGACACAGGCACGGTATATGCCCTGGATGCCCGGGCTGGCACCCCGATCTTTTCTCTGAAGTTCGGCGGCTGGCCGCTGTTCTCCTCGCCGGCCCTTGCCGGCGGCACGCTGTACATCGGTTCCCACCAGGGGAAACTCATCGCCATCGATCTCGCCAGCCAGAAGCCCGCGTGGATATTTGAAACCGACGCGTCGCGGCAGAATGGCCCAGCGCTCACCAAACCGGACGGAACCCCCAACTACGCAGCCGCATTCGCCGACAATTTCTACGACAGCATGGTAGTCGGCGTCCAGAAGATGATGAGCGTGGGCGCCATCATTTCCTCTCCAGTGGTGGTAGATCACGTGATCTACGTGGGCAGCACGGATGGATTCCTGTACGCGCTAATGTAAGCCCAGTCCACAACGCTCGAGGGTGCCCCTCGATAAGAGTGAAGGCTGTGTCAAGAACGAACCTATCCTGTCGGTGTTTTTGGCACCGTTGTTTTGCCAGAGAGGTTGAGGACCAAGACTCTGGAAATCTCACGCTGAATCACTCCCGGTGGTTGTCTTCTCCCGAAGATCGTTCCACCAACCATCGATTCGGTCTAAACCTCGACCATGATTCTTCTATGCGAACATCCCGCCCCGCGCGGGATGCGAGAGCGCCCAATCAGTCCTGCGGTCTAGCTTGCGCCGACCAGGGGCAGTCCTGCGGTCTAGCTTGCGCCGACCAGGGGCACCCGCGGGCTGCTCTCGATGCGAACGATCTCTGGATAACTCAGGTTGGTGCGCAGCATCCAGTAGAGTCGTACCGCTAACTTGCGCGCCGCTGCCACTTTGGCCACGCCTTTCGGCTTCTGATGGCAACGATGCAAATACTCCTTCTTCATTCCTGGGTCCAGGCGCACCGCGGTCTGCGCCGCTTCCACCAGCAGCGAACGCAACATGCGGTTGCCTTGCTTGGTGATGACTCCCAGCTTCTGCCGTCCGCCCGAGGAGTGCTCGCGCGGAATCAACCCCAGGTAGCTGGCCACCTGCTTGCCCCGTGGAAACCGGCTCACCTCGCCGATGGTGAGCACATACGCCAGCGCCGTGTTCGGACCCACTCCGGGCTGCGTCATCAGCAACTTCGCCTGCGGGTTCTCTTCGGCCGCGGTTTGCACCGCCGCGTCGAGCACGCCGATCTGCTGGTTCAAGGTCGAAAGTAGTCCCAGTAAATCTTCCCGCCGGCACGCCGCCCACGGTTTTAGCGGAAGCTGGCGCAGCATCTTCTGTCCCGCCTGGCTCCACAGCGTGCGCTTCTTCTGCATCCCCTTATTCATGGAAAGGTGTTGCAGTTCGTTTTTTACCCGGCTGCGAATCTCCACCAGCTTGTGCCGATGCAGCACCAGTTGCCGCAAGTCGCGCTGCTCCCGGTCCGGCATCCACAGCCGCGGAAAACGTCCTTGCACTACCAGCTTCAGAATGTGGGCCGCGTCCCGTTTGTCGGTCTTCTGCTTGCGCACGTAACTGGCCCGGATCTGCGCCGCATCTCCGATCCAGATCTGGTGCCCCACGTCCTCCACCAGTTCCACGAACCACTGGCTGTTCCCCGTGGCCTCCATGCCGATCAACACCGGCGCCGCTAGTTGCTGATAGAACCTCTTGGCCTCACCCGTGCCATGCACCAGTTTCTGCTCGCCTGCTTCCCCAGTCTCGGTGTTCAACCAACTCACTTGTTGCCAGCTGGGATGGAAATCACATCCTATAATCATCATCGAAGGCTCCTTTCTTCCCAGCGTCTTCGTCCTCAAACAAAGACTACTCGGTCTGAATCGAGCCTTCACTCTTATCCAATCAGTCCAAGCTCCGCTTGGGCGGGGCACCCTGGAGTGCATATCCACGGAATCCGGGCTGCCTTATAGTGAAGCCAGCCGACTGTTATTAATTCATGAGACACCTGTGGCTCATCGTGCTCTTGTGCCTGATTGGCTGCTCGGCCAAGAAGAAGACGGTCGCGCCGGCTCAACCGCCGCCACCGCCTCCGGTGCGCAGCCAGATGCCGCCGCCCACCGCGGAGGTCATTGAGCACTGTGTTGTGACTAAGCGGGAGAATGCCAATACGGTGTCGTGCCGCTGCGTGCCGGTGACTACGCGGATCGATTCCAAGACCGGGCACACCGTCATCGTCTGCAAGAAGATGCCCGAGACGAAGTGACCGTCGAATTCTTCGGATCTGTGTCACGAACATCCCGAGCTAATCCGGATTGATGGGCCGACGACGCCGCTCTCGCGAGAACACGACACTCGCAATTTTCACTTGTGCACCTGTTGACTGAATTCTTTAATGAAAAGAAAGGGTTTGTTGGGTTCGTTTGGTAAATTGATCCGTTTTCCCCTGAAGCACGGTGGCAGTAGTCGCGAATATGAAAGAACCAGTGAGCACAACAGGCCGTGCAACCCGTGGCCGGGGGCCCAGCGGATAGAGCAGGCTCTCCTTGCTCGCGGACTCTTGTGCCACCGAGCCACTTGACAGAGGCTCTCTTTTCTCTTATACATAACCTGTGGTACTCCCCAGCCTGATCGGTATGTCTTCCCGGATGATCGGTTTCTATCTGATGTTTCTCCACAAAATTTAATTCTTGTGTTGCGATTCGCGTGGCAGCCAGCCTCCATTTTTGCGTGCTTATTTGGGCACGTTGGCCTGGTTCGCGACCTCGCAGCCGGAGGTGAGTTGTGGCTTCAGATAAGAAGATTAATGCGAACCGCGAAAACGGTTGCAAGGGCAAAGGGCCGACTTCCCCGGAAGGCAAAGCCTGGTCGAGACGCAATGCGATCAAATCGGGGCTGTTCAGCAGGATGTTGGTGGTCGCGGCCGCCGGAGAAAGGCAGGAGGATTTCGATGCCCTGCTTTCCGGAGTACGCAATCAGTTCCCGGCGCAAGATTTTCTGATCGCTTTTCTCGCAGGCGACCTGGCCAAGACTATTTGGGGTCTTCAGCGTCTTGATGTATATCAAACCGCGGAAATCCGAAAGCAATGCAATACGGCCCGGTACCGTCGCAGCTTGGAGAAGTTGGCCGAGGTCGACACCCTGAAGGCCCAGTTCATCCGAGATCATAGCGTGCTGTTCGCAGGCGCCCCGCTACCGGCCGATCGGGTTGCTCTCAGCGTTTCTCTTGAAAAAACCAGGATCCAATTGGAGCAAACATCGATGGGGATTGAATTTCTGCTCGAAGAGATCGAAGGCATTCAAAAGGAGATCGAACGCGATGGCTACCTCCCCCGCCCGACGCTAGAGTTGCTGGCCAACGTTTGCGGAGTCGGCGACGCGCATATCAAGTGGGTGACTTGGGCGAACGGGCTTGCCGCAACGGAAATGGAGAAATTCAACACCGCTGAGGAAGCAGATAAGACCACGTTCGAGAAATACAAACGGTTATTATCGGATCTGCTCAAATCCAAACTGGATACGATGCGGGTGATGAAAGAAGTCGTCAACAATCTGGAATCAGTGGAGGAGAGAGATTATTTGGCAAGTTTGGTGATGCCGCCGATGGAAGTTGTGGAGAAAATCGGTCGCACGGATGCGAGGCTACGGCGCAATTTTCACAAAACCTTGGACACTTTGATGGATTTTGTTTATGGAAAGGACCGATGACCAGGCAGGTTGCGCTCAGTCCAGTCCTCTCGATGGTGGCCCCGAGTGACCCCCCTCGACCACGATAGTCGCGCGAATCCAGGAAATGAGCTTTGGCATATCACACTGCGGCGGTCGCCATCAGTAACGACTCGTTGCGAAGCGCGTCGAACAACACGCTGGTCAGGTAGCGCTCGCCGAAGTCCGGCAGAACAACGATGATCAGCTTACCCGTATTTTCCGGACGGTGGGCAACGTTCAGCGCCGCGACCACTGCCGCTCCCG
>DATGYF010000234.1:0-1702 GCA_035298145.1 Terriglobales bacterium
CCATCGCTGCACAGGCGGATGTCCACTTGCCCCTGGCAGGAGCAACAGTACTTCTCGCAATCGCACTTGTCTTCGGTCATGTCGCACTGCATGCAGTGGTACCTGTTTCTGGTGGTGGTGGCCATGGGCGAACTCTAGCGCGGGTTCGGGAGCGTGGAAAGTTCCGTTGGTAACCGCCATTCCAGGCTGCCAATCTGGTCCACCGGCGGCTCAGTTGAAGCCATCGCCGAGCGCGTGTTAGGGTAAACAGTCCTGATCATTTCAGCAGCTCAGCCATTGCTTTTGACCGAGGTTTCATTGCCCGCAGTCGAGGCGACTACGCCAGCCATCCGCAAGACCGCGCTCTATTCTGTCCATCGCCAGATGGGCGCCAAAATGGTCGAATTTAATGGCTGGGAGATGCCCGTCGAATACCCGTCCGCCGGCGGGATCATGGCCGAGCACAATGCGGTGCGAACGGGCGTGGGCATTTTCGACGTCAGCCACATGGGCGATATCCGCCTGGCCGGGCCGCAAGCGCTGGCCGCAGTACAGCATATTTCGATGAATGACGCTGCGCGGCTCGCCGTCGGCCAGGCACAGTATTCGGCGCTGCTTTATCCGCAGGGCACTTTCGTGGATGACGTTGTCGTTCACCGTCTTGGGGAAGATGAATACCTGCTGGTGATCAATGCCGGAACCCGCGAGAAGGATTTCAACTGGGTGCGCGACCATACCCGTCAGTTCGATTGCACGGTCGAAAATCTCTCCGACGACTTTACCCAGATCGCGATTCAGGGACCGAAGGCGGTCAACCTCTTGCAGAAGCTCACCGACGCGGACCTCTCGGCGGTGAAGTTTTACTGGGTGACTCGCGGGACGGTTTGCGGGCTGAAAGATACTCTGATTGCCCGCACCGGCTACACCGGCGAAGATGGATTCGAGATCTACATTCCGAGTGACGAAGCGACCAGCGCCCGGGTGTGGAACGAGATTCTCGAAGCCGGCAAGGAATTCGGAGTGGTCCCCTGCGGTCTCGGCGCTCGCAACACGCTGCGTCTCGAAGCCCGGCTGCCGCTCTACGGCCACGAGATTTCCGATACCATTAACGTGTGGGAGGCTGGCCTCGATCGTTTCTGCAAGATGGAGAAGCCGGACTTCATCGGCCGCGCATCTCTTGAGCAAGCCAGGGCCGAGGGAACAAAACGCGAACTTGCAGGGTTGGAAATGTTAGAGCGCGGCATCGCCCGCGATGGCTACAAGGTCCTCGACCTGGCCGGCCAGGAGATCGGGTACGTCACCAGCGGTTCCCCTGCGCCCTTTCTCAAGAAAAATATCGCGCTGGCGTATGTTCCCACCGAGTTCGTCCCTCTGGGCACCGAATTGAAAGTGGAAATACGCGGGCAGGGCGTGAAGGCACAAGTAGTGCCAACCCCGTTTTACCGGAAGCCGAAACAGGCTTGAACACAGAGACACGGAGAAGCACAGAGGGACCCAAAAAAGCCAAGAGCCAGCAGCTAGAAGCCAGGAGCTAAAAAGTCACCATGCCCTTTCCGACCGACTACAAGTACACCAAAGAGCACGAGTGGATCAAAGCCGACGGCGCGAACGCCACCGTCGGCATCACCAGTTACGCCCAGGAGTCGCTGGGCGACATTGTCTTCGTCGATCTGCCCAAGGTGGGCGCCGAAATCACCTCCGGCAAAACCTTTGGCTCAGTGGA
>DATGYF010000235.1:0-5303 GCA_035298145.1 Terriglobales bacterium
TCGAGCTTGGAGTCTTCAATCTTGCGGGTGACTTCGCGCTGCTTCTCCAGCTCAAATTCATACAGCTTGGATTTCAGCATGCTCATGGCCCGTTCCCGGTTTTTGTGCTGGGACCGCTCGTTCTGGCAACTGGCGACCAGGCCGGTGGGAATGTGGGTAATGCGCACGGCGGAGTCGGTGGTGTTCACGTGCTGGCCGCCCTTGCCGCTGGAACGGTAGGTGTCCACCCGCAACTCTTCCGGCTTGATTACAATTTCAATGCTGTCGTCGATTTCGGGCGAGACGTAAACGCTGGCAAACGACGTATGGCGGCGCTTGGCCTGATCGAAGGGCGAAATGCGCACCAGGCGATGGACGCCGATTTCGCTGGTCAGCAGGCCGAAGGCGTACTCGCCATTGACGGCGAAAGTCGCGGACTTAAGTCCCGCTTCTTCCCCGGGCTGGTAGTCGTAAAGAACAGTCTGGAAGCCGCGGCGCTCCGCCCAGCGGAGATACATACGCAGCAGCATGTCGGCCCAGTCCTGCGATTCGGTTCCGCCGGCCCCAGGATGGATGGTCACGATGGCGTTGCGGCCGTCATTTTCGCCGGAGAGCAGGCTCTCGGTTTCCAGCCGGTCCACCAGGCTGCGCAACCCGTCAATCTCGCGGCGCAGGTCGGCCTCGACGTTTTCCCCTTCGCGGCCCAGATCGAAATAGGCGGTGATGTCGTCACCCCGCCGCACCAGGTCGGCCTCGGTCGCCAGCACATTTTTCAGGCGCTTCTTCTGCCGCATGACCTGCTGTGACTTTTGCGGGTTCGACCAGAGAGCTGGGTCTGCAGCCTGCTTCTCTATTTCGGCTAGCTGCTCACGGAGTTTGCCGGCGTCAAAGGTACTCCCGGAGATCACGGACTTTGTCCTTCAGGCCGGTATATTCCTGCTCGAGCTCTTCATTCATGATTAAGTCTCTGTCCTGCCGCGGGAGCGAAAATTCAACAGCAGTCCCGCTGCAGAAATTATCGCACACAGGTAAGCGAACCAGTCGCCGTGACGGGTGTAGAACGTGGTTACGTAGGTGAGGGCGTAGGGAGCATCGAGAGCGGCGCGGACCTTGCGGGGAAGGCTGGACACCACTCTCCCATAGGGATCGATCGACGCGGTTACGCCGGTGTTGGTGTCACGCAACAGCCAGCGGTCATTTTCGACAGCGCGCATGCGGGCCTGCTTCAGGTGCTGGGCATAAGCTCCGCTGTCGCCGTACCAGCCGTCGTTGGATATATTCACGAACACCTGGGCGCCGTTGGCGGCCAACTGCCGGATTTCGTCCGGGAAGATGGATTCATAGCAAATGAAGACGCCCAGCTTTCCGCCGGCCTGCAGTGGCGCCCGCGAGGTGCCCGGCGAAAAATCCCCAACCTCCTGAGTCAGGCCGCCGGCAAAACCAAACACACGCTTGAACGGGACATATTCACCGAACGGGACCAGATGCATTTTGTCGTAGCGTCCCACCCATTCGCCCGCTGGGCTGACCAGGCTGCCCGAGTTGTAAAGCTGGGTGGAGCGTTCCGGTGAATCCCCCGCATTGCGGCTGCCCAGGCTCCCCACCAGCATCCAGGTGCGAGCCTCGCGGGCGATATTGCTGACGGTTTCGCGAAAGGCGGGATCGCTGGTGTAGAACGGCGCCGGGGACTCCGGCCAGACAATCAGATCAGGACCCACCGAGGGCGCCGGGGAACCCGACGATTGGTTGGGGCTCGGAACGTTCAAACTTATGCCGCTCAGGTCCCGTAGCGTCCCCTCAAAATATTCCTTGGTCCAGTCGGCCCCCTGCAAGACCGGAATGTTCTGTTGCACCAGGCGGGCGGTGTGGTCGGTGGGCAGGGGTGGCGGGCTGACCAGGCTTCCGGCCTGCAGCACAATCACGGCAGCGGCGGTGGCCAGCAGAAGCGGTTTCCGCTTGCTGCGTTGGCCCCTTTCGCTCCGAATGACGAAAGCGGCGGCCAGGGCGGTATTGACCACCATGATTTCGAACGACAGTCCGTAAACGCCAGTGAGCGTCGCGATGTGGGCCAGCGGAATATTGTCCACCTGGGTGACGCCCAGCAGGTCCCAGGGAAATCCGGTGATTCGGGTGCGGGCCAGTTCCACCGCAACCCAGGCTGCCGGGGCCAGAACCAGCGCCCGGCGGCTGAATGGGTTTGTGCCCACACCGCCCTTCGCCAGCAGGGCGATCAGCAAGCCGAAAAAGCCGTGATAGAGGGCCAGGTAAAGGCAGAAAAGGAAGAGCAGCCCCAGCGCGGCCAGCGTGCCCACCCCGCCGTACTGCCGCATGGTGTGGTAGATCCAGTAGCAGGTGCCGGCATACCAGAGAATTCCGCAGACATAGGCCAGAAGAAAGGCCTGGGCCGGCCTGGCCGGCAGCAGCTTCACTCCGGCCTCAAGCTGCAAGGTATCTGGTTCCCGGGCGCGCAAAAGCGCAATGAGCAGGGGAGCGACCGCAGCCCAGCCCAGAAAGTAAAGATTGGGCAGGGGAAAGATCAGAATCTGCAGACCGGCCGAGAGCAGCACCAGCAGCCACGCGCTCTTGTGCATCCGCCACACCTGCCAAGCATAACAAAATGCTCCTTTGCGATCAGACCGCGTGGGGACAGCCGCCCTCGGCTGTCCGGCGGAGCAAAGCTCCGCTGTTCTTGCTTCGTCATCACGTTCCGTCCAAAGGCCCGTCGAGCTTCGCTCGACCGGACAGCCGAGGGCGGCTGTCCCCACGCGATCTGATATCGATTGGGCGTATTCGGTTTTTCCATCTATGCCGCCTTGCCGCGATGGGCTAACATGGGTTACGTGTATGGGTCCTCTCCTCAGGGATAGAATTCTTCTGCTACAGTTCTTAAGCACCACGGGAATTCCGGGCTCCGGGACCGTACTGGACCGAGGCGTGGAATATATCGGGACGCCGCTGCTCCGCAGGGATTCCGCTTCGGACATCAGCTAGCCCGCCTCCGCAATGGCAACTCCTTTACAACCCGCAGGTTCAACCGCTGATCGCGTTCGCATTGTGGTCGCGACCTCAGTGATGCTGACTTTCATCTCCTATTGGCGGGCGGCCGCCATAGTGCTGAACGACCTGGGGTCGTCCGCCTTCTATGCCGCCGGCATTGCCGAGCAGGCCATCGGGAAGTCGGCGCCCTGGTTCATTGTGGCGGTGATGCTGTTCTCCTTCGCCGTGCGGGCGGTTTACGTCGAGAGCTGCTCCATGTTCGTCCGCGGCGGGGTTTACCGCGTGGTCAAAGAGGCGTTGGGCGGGACCCTGGCCAAGGTCAGCGTTTCCGCCCTCATGTTCGATTACATCCTGACCGGCCCGATTTCGGGGGTTTCGGCGGGACAGTACATCGCCGGACTGATCAACGACACCTTCGCCACCGCCGAGGCCCACGGCTGGATCCCGCGGGCCATGCACAACATGTTTCACGGGACGCCGCACCTGGACGTTAACTGGACCGCGGTAGTATTTGCTCTGGCCGTGACCACGTACTTCTGGTGGCAAAACACCAAGGGGATTCAGGAATCCAGCGAGAAGGCACTGCGGGTGATGCAGATCACCACGGTGATGGTAGTTATCCTGCTGGGCTGGTCTGCACTGACCCTGATGAAGCAGGGCTACCAGACCGTGCCGCTGCCCACTGCCGACAGCCTGAAGTTCAGCGAAGAGGCGCTGGGCTTCCTGAAACACACTGACCTGGCCCACGGGCTGGCCTCGAAGTTCGCCATTCTCGGCATCCTGATCGCGTTTGGCCATTCGGTGCTGGCCATGAGCGGCGAGGAATCGCTGGCCCAGGTCAACCGCGAGCTGGCCCATCCCAAGCTCAAGAACCTGAAGCGCGCCGCCATCATTATCGCGGTTTACAGTTTCGTCTTTACCGGGCTTACGGCGCTTTTGTTCGTCATGATTATTCCGGACTCGGTTCGGGTCCCGGTTTACAAGGACAACCTGATTGCCGGCCTCGCCATGTACGAGTACGGCCCGCTGCTGTTGCGTCTGGCATTCCGGGCCTTCGTGGTGGTGGTGGGCTTCCTGATTCTTTCGGGCGCGGTCAATACCGCCATCATCGGTTCCAATGGTGTTCTCAACCGCATTTCGGAAGACGGCGTCCTCACCGACTGGTTTCGCCAGCCGCATCCGCGATTCGGCACTACCTACCGAATCGTCAACCTGGTCGTAATTCTCCAGATATTCACCATTCTGGTGAGCCGCGGCAATGTGTACCTGCTGGGCGAGGCCTACGCCTTTGGCGTGATTTGGAGCTTCACCTTCAACAGCCTGGCCATGCTGGTGCTGCGCATCAAGTACAAAGGCGAACGCGGCTGGAAAGTGCCGCCCAACATCACGATTGCCGGCCACGAGTTGCCGGTGGGACTCTTCGCCGTCTTTCTGGTGTTGTTCTGCACCGCCATTCTCAATCTGTTCACCAAGTCGATCGCCACGGTTGCCGGACTGGGTTTTGCGGGAGCTTTCTTCCTGATCTTCACGGTCTCCGAGCGCCTCAACCGGAGCAAGCATGCCCTGGCTGAGCAGCACATGAAGGAACACTTCCAGTTGTTGCAAAGCGATACCGTGGAGCGTTCCGGACTGGGCATCCGTGCCGGGAATGTGATGGTGACGGTCCGCGACTACAACACGCTGAATCACCTCAAGTGGGTGCTGGAGCGGATCGACACTAAGGAACAGGACATCGTAGTCATGTCAGCTCGGGTGAGCCAGTTCGGCACCGCCGCCTACGATCTCTCCACCGAGCAGATCTTCAGCGACTACGAGCAGCAGCTGTTTACCCGCGCGGTGTCGGTCGCGGAAAATTTCGGCAAACACGTTTCTCTGCTGGTGGTGCCGGCGCGTGATCCCTGGTCGGCGATTGTGCAGACCGCGAACAACCTGGAATCCTCCGCCGTGGTTTCGGGACTCTCCAGCAAGATGAGCGCCCAGGAACAGGCTTTCTACCTCGGCCATGCCTGGGAAGCCATGCCCGAACCCAAGCGGCAATTCATTTTCCAGGTCATCTATCCCAATCTCAAGGTTGACACCTTCCACATCGGTCCGCACACGCCGTCGCTGAAGACCGAAGACGTTCATCTGGTTCACCGCTTGTGGCTGAACATCACGCGCGAGCCGGGCCTGGAGGCGTTGCATCACCACGACATCCTGACCGAGGCGCTTACCCGCTTTGCCCGCGAATACGCCGGCCACGACCGCCAGGACATTCTGAAGGATTTGCGCAAGGCGTCCGGAATGACGGTAACCAGTCGAGCTTTGGGCGACGACGGCGGCGGGCT
>DATGYF010000236.1:0-6538 GCA_035298145.1 Terriglobales bacterium
GGTCCAGGATGCCGGGGCCTACCAGCGTTTGCTGGACGTGGCCGCGGTTTCCGATGCGCGGGAGGGCATCCGGCAGGGAATGGAGGATGCCAGAAAAGGGAGAATCCGGCCAGCAAGGAAGTTCTTCAAGGAATTCGAAGCTAAACATGGCCTACCTGGTTAGGATCACGACGCGTGCCGAACGCGATCTGGAATCCCTGTATGAGGAAATCAATGCTCGGGATTCTGCCGCCGCCCGGCAGTGGTATCGAGGCCTTAAACAAGTGATTCTGAGTCTGTCGGAGGCGCCCAAACGCTGCGCCGTCTCGCCGGAAAATAAGAGGCTCAGGCATCTCCTCTATGGCGAGAGGCCACATGTCTATCGCGTCATTTACCGGGTCGATAACCGACAGCGGCAAGTTGATGTGCTGCACATTCGCCATGGCGCGCGACGAAAGTTTCGTGCTTCTGACCTGGCGTGATGGGATATGGAGAGAAACACCGAAGCGAGCATCAATCTCGCAGCAGAATGCGCTTACTATCGCGCCGATTTCGCCGCCAGAACAGCTGCCTTCTGATAAACCGTGCAGCCGTTCCTGACCTGAGGCTGAAATTTCACTTCTGAGGCCGGCAGCTTTTCGTTCTCTCCCAGGAACAAATACCCGCCCGGCTCCAGATACAAATGCAGGCGCTGGACCAGAGTTGTCCGCTGGGCGGTGGAGAAGCGGGGCAGCACGTCTATGCAGAAAATGCAGTCGAACTGTCCCAGGAAAGATGGCTGGGCCAGGTTCATGGGTGAAAACCTGACCAGATTGCGCAAGCGGGGCTTGACCAGCAGGTGATCGCCTACTCTGGCGAAGTATGGTTGCACCAGGTGAGCGGGAATGTCCTTCAAAGCAGCCTGCGGATAAAGTCCGCGCTCGGCGGTTTCGAGGGCCTGCCGGCGAATGTCGCTGGCCACGATATTCACATTCCAGCCACCACCGTTGCAGTTCACCACTTCGCACACTGACATGCCGATGCTGTAGGGTTCTTCCCCGGTGGAGCATCCAGCGCTCAGGATGCGAAGGCTGCGGGGAGGTTCCGGCTTGCGCCTTTCCAGTTCCGGCAAGACCACGGCAGCCAGCGCTTGCAGAGCTGCCGGGTGTCGAAAGAAACGGGTCTCGCCATCCAACAGGTGCTCGGCGAGAAGTTCGCATTCCGCGCCGGACGATCGCAGCCGCTCGAGTAGCAGGCCGGCGGAAGCGATGGGTTGGGAGCGCAGCACTTCAGACAATGCCTGGGTCAGTTTCTCGGTCGTGGTATCGAGCAGCACGCCGAGGCGGCGCTCCAGGACCAGGCGCAGCTCGGAGAGTTCCTGCTGGCCAACGTCCACGTTTGCCTGAAGCTTGTGCATCGCAACACTCCGCCGCTTGGACAGGAGAGATCAAAATGCGTGCCGGGGCGGCACGATGTGGGGGAGGCCGGTTTGTTTTACTGCTCAGGAACTCGCGGCGGCCGTTCGGACCCTGGTCCTGGCTTCGTTTTCGGCCTGCTGCTCTACGGCGTTCAGTTCCTTCTCGATGGAAGAAAAGCGCTGCAGGATCTCGTGCATGCGCACGCCCATGTTCCGGATGGTTTCAATCTGTGAACGCGATGCCGCGGAGAGCGAGTGCGGTTCCAGCAGCAGCAGCTCGGAGTTGCCCATCACCGAAGTGAGGGCATTGTTCAGCGTATGCCGCACCTCCAGCATGTAGCGGCCCAGCGCAGCCTGCCGCTGCAGGGCTTTGCCCGCCTCCTCGGCGCGGTGTGCACGTGCCCGGGTCTCGCCGTGCCGCAGAATTTCCGAGGAGATGAGCACCAGCGCATCCAGCCAGCCTTCCTGCTGCCGCAAGACAGTGACAGTGGGCGGCAACTGGCCGCCGTCCTCTGTGGACTGTTGCCTGACAAAAATGACCGGGTTGCCGGCGGGCCCAAGCGAATTGAAAACCGCGGAAAGAACTTCGGGGCGCACCGCGCCCACAATCGCCATATCGAAACCGTCGCCGGCGAGATCGCGGCAGACGTCGCTGCTCATCAGGGTGAATGCCGGCGCGTTCCGTTTACCTTGCCAACGGTCCAGCACGACGCGCGAAAAATCAGCGTCATCTGAAATTATGAGTACCGTCGCCTGGTCCACGTTTCTGCTCTCCATTCCCTGATGAGACGATGCCCCTGCGAAGCCATGGCCTGCGCCGGGAAAATCGTACTAACTCTTATCGTCGTCCCCCGCCCCGGCTTGGGCAGCAGACGAATCCTGGTCCCATTCCGGAGCTGCGGTCACATCGAACTCTGGAACCTCGGAACTGGAAGGCGCAAACTGGGCAGCCGCGACCGCTGCCTTGGCGCGACCGGACGCTGGTTGCGGGGGCAGCTTCACCGCCTTCCGGGTAGTGCGAGACAAGGCCGCATCCACCACATTGCGCAGATCGACCAGCATGCGCAACGGGCTGCCGGAGGAGTACTCGGCATGGAACATCACCTTCCAGGACTGGCAAATCATGCGCAGACGGGCCACGGGTTCGTCGGCGGAGAATTGAGCGGAGCGGCAATCCAGGGTTTCAACCCCGCGCGCTTCCAGTTCGCGCAATCCATCCAGAATGGTGTTCAGGTCCTGGTGCATAAGACGGAAGAAAACCCGCCGCATGAGGAAGCTGAAGCGAGTGAAGGTCACCATTGCGATGGGCTCGAAGTAGTCCTCGCCCGCGGAGATCTTGAGTTTTCTGCCTTTTTCCAGAATGCCGCTGGTGAGCAGTTCGTTCAGGCTATGGCATCCGTTGGCGGACTGAATGAAATCTTCGATCGGATCGAGCCATGAAGGCTGCTTCAGGTCAATCTCTCCCAGGACAGGCTCCAGGGTCTGGGCCACATAGCCCAGGTCCACGTCGGCGTCTTCCAGACGGGAAGGAGCGCAATGGGAAAAGAACTGGACCAGCAGGAAATCAATTTTGTCGCGGTCCGAGTCCACCCGGGTGATCCGGTTGAGGTGGTGCTCCAGCAGGGTTTGCAGACCTGCTTCGCTGGTCAGACTGGTGGTCTGAAGGAATTGTCGCAATTGATGGACCTGGATCTTCTGGTCCATTTCGAGAAACCACTGGCGGGCCTGTTCCACGGACTCCTGCGGCGGATTGTCCATGCCGGATTCCAGATCGGGGCAAGGGGGCAGTTCGATCACAAACTCCCGTCCCAATGCGCTATACAGAGGATGGAGCAGGCGCGCTTCCCGCCACTCCGCAGCCAGGTCCTTCTTTTTCGGTTTCAGAGTCATGGTTTCACGATCCAGTTGGAAACTTCCTGGGTAAAGCGGGCAACCACTGCGGTGCGTCCGCTGGTATATTGCAGGGCCACGACGGAGACTTCGGCGTCCAGAGTGCCATCGGAGTTTTGCACCTTCAGCCGGTCGGCAAACTCAAGCGGCAGAGTGGATGAGAACAACACTTCGCGGGCGGTACCGAATTCGATGACCGTGCTTTCGGTGCAGTCTTTTCCGTCCCCGGCGACCCGAGTCAGGCGCACGGGAATACGTACCGGACTAGCCTCGGGAAAGAACTTCGCCAGCCTGGCAGTGCAGGTCTCCTGCTGGACACGCGCTCGGCCCGCGGCCTGTGTGGACACTGCGAATACCTCGGTTTTCCAGGGTTGACGCGGCCTGGGTCCCCAGGCCTGCCGGTTAGCATGGCAAAGGCACCCGGACCGCATCGGCTACTGAGAGTGCACTCTCGCAACCAAAGTCGCAGCGACGGAAAATCTAAGCTAAGTTATTGATTTATTGAGGTAGAGTTTGATCGATGGGCGAGGTGATTGCGCCAAATTGATGCTCTTCGTCTCAGAATGAAACACCGTCTCACGGTTTAAGTAGCGCCTGCGTCTCGGCGGCTGTCTGGCGGGCGTCCCGCCCGCCCATAGGGCCGGCCGGAGGCCGGCGCTACCAAAAGCTATTGCAATGCCTGGACTGGGGCGGGGACTTCGCGAGCCCCGATGTTGTAGCGCTTGAGCTTGCGGTAGAGGGTGGCCCGGCTGATGCCCAGCATCCTTCCCGCGAGCGCCTTGTCGCCTTTCACCTGTTCGAAGACGCGGGCAATGGTGGCGCGTTCGATGTCCTCGAGATCGGTAGTCGTCAGCCGGGATGACACAGAGTCGCTGCCCTGGTCTCCGGGAACGGCGGAGGTGATGGATGGCGGCAGATCGTTGAAGTCGATGGTCCGGCGGTCGCCCAGGGCGACGGCGCGCTCGATGCAATTCTCCAACTCGCGCACATTACCCGGCCAGTCATATTGCAGGAGTGACTTCATAGCCGCGGTGGTGATCTGAATTGATCCGCCGCGAGCGTAGCGCTCCAGAAACCAATGCGCGAGCATGGGAATGTCGGAGCGGCGTTCGCGCAGCGAGGGCAGGTGCACGGTGACCACGTTGAGGCGGAAGTAAAGGTCCTTGCGGAAGGTGCCGTTACGATATTCCGTTTCGAGATCGCGATTGGTGGCGGCGATCACGCGCACATCGACTTTGATTTTCTGGTTGCTGCCTACCGGCCGGACTTCTTTTTCCTGCAGAACCCGCAGCAGCTTGGCCTGCATTTCCTGCGGCAGTTCTCCGATCTCGTCGAGAAAGATGGTGCCGCCGTTGGCCGACTGAAATAGACCTGTCCGCGCTCTGACCGCGCCGGTAAATGCGCCCTTCTCGTAGCCGAACAGTTCGCTTTCGATCAAGGTGGGGACCAGCGATCCGCAATCCACGGCGACGAAAGGACGCTTGGCGAAAGAGCCGCGGAAGTGGATGGCCCGCGCGACCAGCTCTTTGCCGGTACCGCTTTCTCCGGTGATCAGGACCGGCGTATGCGTGTCCTTCAGGCGGGAGATCATGCGCAGCACGTCCTGGATTTTCGCGGATGCGCCCACGATGCCGTGCAACTCGGTCTCGGTGTCCACGCGCTCGCGCAGGAACTCGTTCTCCTCCACCAGTCGGACCTTCTCCGCCATGCGGCGAAGGAACAGGCGCAGTTCTTCCAGAGGAGAGAAGGGCTTGCTGATGTAGTCGTAGGCGCCGAGCTTCATGGCCTGGACCGCGGTTTCGACCGACCCGTGCCCGGTCATGACCGCAACCTCGGTGCGGGGCAGCATCTTTTTCACCTTCTCAAGAAATGTCAGGCCGGACATGTTGGGCATTACCATGTCGGTAAGGATGATGTGGGCGGGCTGTTCTTCGAGCACGGCCAGGGCGGATTCGCCGCCGTCGGCCTCCATGCAGGTAAACCCGAGGGCCTCGCCCACGGTCATGCACAGCTGGCGGATGCTCTGCTCGTCATCAACAATCAGGAGACGGATTCGCAAGTCTTCATTCACAGTGCCTTCCCCATAGTTTTTTCGACTACTGAAATGAACTGCTGCACGCGGAACGGTTTTTCGACGCAGGGAGCGCCGGTGTCGCGCAGGGTGGCCACGGTTTCTTCATTGGCAATATCGCCGGTAATGAAGACGATCCGGGGCGCCAGTTCAGGACGATTTTGCGCGACCCAGGCGTAGACATCGGCGCCGTTCACGCCTCCCGGCGTGCGCATGTCGGAGACGACGCCCATAAACTCTCCTGACTCCAGCAGCCGTAATCCATTGGCGCCGGATTCGCTGCACACCACGGAGTAGCCGTTGCGCTCGAGCGTAGCTCGAACGAAATCCATGACGGCAGGCTCATCCTCGATGAGCAATACCGGTAGAGTTGCGGGTTTGGTAACAGGTTGTGTAGTCATCGTTGTTTGACTCCGGCAGCGGCCCCGAGGGAGGCCGTCTCTGGGGTTGCGGGCAGGCGTACCACGAAGGTCGCACCCGGTCCGCCGCTGTTGTTCTGGCAAAGAATCTCGCCGCCATGCTCGTGCACAATGCCGTAGCAGATGCTCAAGCCCAGTCCGGTCCCCTTACCCACCTCTTTGGTGGTGAAGAAGGGATCGAAAATGCGGTCCGGATGCGAGATTCCAGGCCCGTTGTCGCGAAAGGAAATTTCAACCGAGTTGCCGGCGCGCCGGGTGGCAATCTCAATGCGCGCCGCACGACCGGTTTCGCCAACCGCGTCGTAAGCATTGTTCAGGATATTCAGGAACACCTGCTGCAGTTGGTGTGAATCCCCGACTACGCTGGGCAGTTCCTGGTCCAGGTGCTCGACGACTTCCACGCCGTGGCTTTGGAAATCATAGGAGCGCAGTTGTACGGTCCGCCGCAGAATGGGATTCAGTTGCAGCGCCTTTCTCTGCGGCGGCATCTGGCGGGCAAAGCTGAGCAGGTTCTGGACAATCTGTTTTGTGCGCTGCGCCTCCTGCAGGATCACGCGCATGTCCTTGCGGGCACTTTCCGGCAGTTCAGGATTTTCCATCAGGAGGTCGGCGAAGCCGAGGATGGCCGTAAGCGGATTGTTAACCTCGTGAGCCACGCCGGAAACCAATTGGCCCACTGCCGCCATTTTTTCCGCGTGCATCAGTTTCGATTGCAGGCTGGCGGCATCAGTCACATCGGTCATCACCACCACCAGGCTGATGACGTGCGATTGTTCGTCGCGC
>DATGYF010000237.1:0-2212 GCA_035298145.1 Terriglobales bacterium
TGACGACTGAAGACCGACGACTGACGACCGCATTCCAAGGAGCTGCATGCTTAAGAGCGACCGCTGGATCCGCAAGATGGCCATCGAGAAAGACATGATTAACCCCTTTTCCGAGAAGCAGGTACGGGAGGGAGTGATCTCCTACGGTCTGTCTTCCTATGGCTATGACTTGCGCGTTGCCGATGAGTTCAAGATTTTCACCAACGTCAACTGCACCGTGGTGGACCCGAAGAATTTTGATGAGCGATCGTTTGTTACTGTCAGTTCGGAGTGCGCCATCGTTCCGCCCAATTCTTTCGCTTTGGCGCGCTCGGTGGAATACTTCAAGATTCCCCGCGACGTGCTGACCATCTGCGTCGGCAAGTCCACCTACGCCCGTTGCGGCATCATCGTGAACGTCACCCCGTTTGAACCGGAGTGGGAGGGCTTCGTCACCCTCGAGATTTCGAACACGACGCCCCTGCCCGCCAAGATCTACGCCAACGAAGGTCTGTGCCAGATCCTTTTCTTCACAGGCGATGAAGTCTGCGAAGTCAGTTACGCCGACCGCAAAGGCAAGTACCAGTCGCAGAAGGGAATTGTGCTGCCGAAACTCTAGGGCGGGCGCCGGACTTCGGGCGTCAGACGTCGGCAAAAACTGCGACTCCTGATTATATTTAGGGCGTGTGCCTGGATTAGGACGGATGATGTGCTAAAGGTTCGACGTCCGACGTCTACTTCCTGTTCTCGCCTTCTTTGAACATGTACTTGATCGCAGGCTTATAGATCAGCAGGTTGGTTTGGCCGTTGCGGGCGACCTTCAGGCAGCTCTTGTCGTACCACTCGATCATGCCGTGAATTTCCTCGCCGTCGCGCAGTACGATGACCATCGGGGTCTTCGACGACATCTGCTTTTGGTAGTAGAAGTTCTCGGCATTGGTCTGCTCCGGGGGCGCGGGCTTCCGGCCGCCGCCGGCTGGCCGCTCGTGTCGATCGCCCCGTTCAGGACGGTCAGGCCGATCTTTGTGTTCGCTCATGGGTGCCTGCGCATGATTGTGGTCGGCCCGGTTCAGGGAGGGCCGAATGAGTTTGCGATTGGCAAAAGCCTCCCCGTCCACAGACCGATCGGCTGGAAGTGAATCAACTGCATCTTTCATGGCGCCACCGTTAGACACGCTTTTTGCGGGCCACAACCCGCGCTGCCATGGTTGTGGGATGAAGGCGTGAGTTGTTGATAACCTAGCACAGCGACAGCGGGTCTGACAATGCTCAAGTAGCAGGGGAGAAAGCACTTAGCAATTGGCACATGTCGGGCGGGCACCCTCGCCCGCCGCTTTTGACCCGGACCGTCGGCGGCAACCCCAATGCACATTCAACATAGAGCAAAAGGGTGCAGCCAGGTGAATCAAGATCGCGTGCCTCGGTGAGATTAAAAGCAAACCCAAGGGCGGCGGGCGAGGCGCCCGCCCTACACTCGTTCCAGCGCTGTTGCGAACGCATCCAGCGACAACGAGCGCAACAGGTTACGCCGCATTCCGCGCTCGACGTCGTTCAGGCGGTCGGCGGCGAAGGCGATCCAGTCGAAATCCGCCGCTTCCGACAACTTCTTCAGGTCAGCCTGAATGTCAGTATTGCGGACCAGTTCCGGCGTGCTCGAATTCAGGAAGGTCAGGTCTTGCAGCAGGCTATAGAGCGTGCGCAGCAATTTCTCCAACTTGACTCGCCCGTCGGCGCCGGCGCGATAGGTTTCGGTCATTTTGAACAGCTCAGTATGTTCCGCGCCGCGCAATGCCGTATTGAGAATGGTGAGGGCCTGGCTGCGCGCGGCGGTGTAGCCCGCGAGATCGAAGCTGCGAGCGGCCCCAATCGCTCCGTTTGCCAGACGGGCCGCTAGGGCCCGTTGCTTGGCAGTCCATTCCGGACGATGTTGCGCCAGGTCTTGCTCGATTTCCTCTGCCGGTAAGGCGGCCAGCGTAATAATCATGGCTCGCGAGCGGATGGTGGGCAGCAACTCGCCGGGATTTTCGGTCAGCAGAAAGATGGTGGCAAACTGGGGCGGCTCTTCCAGCACTTTCAACAACGAGTTGGCTGCCTCTTTCATAAAAGAGGACTCGGTGAAGATGTAAACCCGCTCCCGGGCCTCGCCCGGACGGTAATAGATCGTCTCGATCACGCGCCGCACCTGGTCCACCTTGATCATCATCTGTGGCGGATCGGGCGGGATCACCAGCAC
>DATGYF010000238.1:0-6598 GCA_035298145.1 Terriglobales bacterium
ACGCGGCTGGCCGCCATCTCCCGGTGCCGCCCGTCGTTCCTGAAACCGATGAGCAGAGACGCCGCTACGAAGATGCCGGACGCAGGCGCGAGATCAGGCGCCTGGAGATGGAACGCAAGCGCGTCGCCGGACACTAGCAGGGCCTGGCCCACCATGTCTAAGGTTCCCAAATAACAAACTCATTTAGTGCTGGCTCCCATGAACTCTCGCCTGAAAGACAAGATCGCAATTGTGACTGGCGCCGGCACGGGGATCGGCCGCGCAATCGCGGTAGCCATGGTCGGCGCGGGAGCGCACGTTGCTCTGGTTGGCCGCCGCAAGGACAAAATTGAAGCGGTCGCCCGCGAAGCGGCTCCAGGAGGAAGATCGGCGATCGCAGTCGCCGCCGACGTGTCCAAGCGGGCTGAAATTGAGCACGTCCTTCAAGAAACGGTGAAGGCTTTCGGCGGAATCAATGTCCTGGTCAACAACGCCGGAATCCTTCATGCCGGTACCGCGGAACAGATCACCGAGGCGCAGTGGGATGAGACCTTCAACATCAACGTTCGCGGACTTTGGCTGCTGTCACGGGCCGTGCTGCCCCACCTGCGCAAAGCCGGCGGAGGATCGATCATCAATGTCGCGTCGGTGCTGGGAATCAATGGCGTGCGCAACCGGGCGGCGTATGCCGCCTCCAAGGGTGCGGTCGTGCTGCTCACCAAGTGTATGGCCATCGATCACGGCCATGAAAATATCCGCGTGAATGCCATCTGTCCATCGTTTGTGGAGACCGATCTGACTGCTGCGGTCCTGAGCAAAGCTGCGGATCCGGATGCCATACGACGTGAACGAATCGGAGTCCATCCCCTGGGGCGCCTCGGGCAGCCCGAAGACCTGGCCGGGCTCGCGGTATATCTCGCCAGCGAGGAATCGGCGTGGGTGACGGGAGCGACGTTTCCGGTGGATGGAGGATACCTGGCGGTGTGAACTGACAACTGAGAACCAATAACTGAGAATTGGGTTCTGACAACTCGCCTCTCTGGTTCCCGTATAATCTTGGGATGAGTTCACAACTCCCGCCCCGCCCCGGCCAGCAACAGCAACCGCCATCTCCGCAGCCCTTGCCCGGTGTGGGCGCTATCGTCGCGGTCGGTTCCGGCAAAGGCGGGGTGGGCAAGACCACGCTCGCCGTCAATCTCGCAATCGTTTTGTCCAGGCTGGGACACAAAGTCGGCCTGCTCGACGCCGATGTTTACGGCCCCAACGTTCCCCTGATGCTCGGCCTCAACGCGCAGCCCAAGGTGCTCGGGGACAATCGCATTGAGCCGCTCGAAGCTCACGGCCTCAAAGTGATCTCAGTAGGATTTTTGAATCCGGGCGACAAGCCTCTCATCTGGCGCGGCCCCATGCTGCATTCCATCATCAAGCAGTTTCTGGGTTCGGTGGTCTGGGGAGAGCTGGACTACCTGGTCGTCGATTTGCCCCCGGGCACGGGAGATGTGGCGCTGTCGTTAATCCAAACCGTTCCGCTCACGGGCGCGATCGTGGTTTCCACACCGTCGGACGTTTCGCTGCAGGATGCGCGCAAAGCCATCGAGATGTTTCGCCAGATGAAGGTGGACCTGGTGGGCATGGTCGAAAACATGAGTTACTTCGTCTGTCCCAACTGCCATCATGAGACCGATATTTTTTCTCGCGGCGGCACGGAGAAGACGGCCGAGAAGTTTGGAGTTTTTTACCTGGGCGAGGTCCAGCTCGATCCTGATATCCGTAAAGCCAGTGACAGCGGCCAGCCGACGGTTCTTGCCGGGGAAGGCTCGTCGTCAGGCAAATCGCTCTACGATTTCGCCCGCAGAGTAGTGACGCGGGTAGATGAAATCAAAGCCAACGCCGGCGAGAGCGTCATCCATATCCAGTAACATAGTTCGCGTAGGGGCAGGTGTCCCACCTGCCCAGCGGAGCGGAGCTCCGCAGAGCGATGGAGCCCCAGAGAATTTCCTCATCGGATGATTTTTCCCGAGGGACGCACGACCGGGACGGTCGCGCCCACATCAGGCGAGACTATTTTCCGAATCTTGCCAATCGGAACAATGCATCAGGATCCTTGTGCTCAAGCACCCATCCCGCCACCATCTCGCCGAGCGCTGGACCGTGTTTGAAGCCATGCCCCGAGCCGCCACCGAGCAGCCAGGCATTTTTGTGTTCAGGATGCCGGTCGATGATGAAGTTGTTGTCCGGGCTGTTCTCGTACTGGCAGACGCGCGACTCGAGCAGCGGCGCATCCTTCAAGGCGGGAAAGCGGAAGGCGACATAATCCCGGACGGACTTGAGCCCCTCCGCGCTGATTGTTCTTTCCCCTGACGTGGGATCAAAATCGGCGCCGCGAGTATCATCGGCGACTTTAAAGCCCCGCCCCTGGTTGCCCGGAATGCCATAAATGAAGCGCTCGCGATGGTCTGCCCAGACGGGCAGCCGGGCTGCGGTGAAGCGGTCGTCTCCGGCCGGAGTGCCAAAGAAGAACACGTCCTGCTTGGTCGGGCGAATATGACCGCCAATGGTTTCAGGGAACAATTTCCCCAGCCACGGCCCGCAGGCGAAAACATACTGGTCGGCGGAAAGTTTCGAGCCATCGGAAAGCGACAGGCTGTCCCAGTTACCGCTGTCGAGATCTCCCTGGGTCACCGCAGCCTGCCGGTATTCGCCGCCTTCCGCGAGAAAGCCATCGAGCACCGCCCGGCAGGCACAGCGCGCTGCCAGAAACCCGCCTTCCGGTTCGTAAATTCCCCAGTGGACTGCTTCCAGATTAATCTGCGGCCAACGCTTGGCCATTTCCTGCGCTGAGAGTTCCTGATATGCGATTCCCGCCTCGCGCAACAGCGGCAAAGACTCGCGCTCGAAGTGGTCGTCGCCTGCGGTCACCATCCACAGCACCCCGGTCTGATGCATGAGCCTCAAGCCCCAGCCCTTCTCATTCTCCTTCCACAGCTGCGTGGCCCGGGCGGCCATCTTCGTATAGGGCTGGTTCGGTCCATAGGTTCCGCGAATCACGCGAGTCTCGCCGCCCGACGACGCGCGCGAGTTGCCCGGGCCCCACGCGTCCACCAGCGTTACGCGCGCGCCACGGCGCAGCAGATAGAGCGCGGTCCATCCCCCGAAAGCGCCCGCGCCGATCACCGCGATATGAGTCTTTGCTTCCACTTTGCTTGTAGCCGCAGGTCGAATCTGCCAGCCTGAGCATATTCGCAGAACTGGGTGATTACTGCCAAGGCAATCCCGTGGTCAGTCTCAGCTCAGCTCACCCCGGCCAGTTTGCACGGCGGATAGCCTCCGAATTGGGGCAGCATTCGCGAATCTTCTTTACATGGGCCAACGCCTTCGCCAGCGGCCACTCGAGGCACCAGTGCAGATAGGCGACCACCACTGTTGGCGAGCGACTGACGCCGGCGGTGCAATGGACGTAAACCGAGTGCCCCGCCTTGAGCATCCCGTCGAGGGCTCTAACGCACTCCGGTAGCCTGCGTTGAAGATCGGCGGAATCAAAATCTGTGACGGGCATGTTAAGGAAGTCCATGGCCGCCGCCCGTCCGGCCTCTTGCTCCCATCCGAGCCCGCGGTCCCGGAGGTCGTCTTCGGTCTGGAGGCTGAGAATTGCCGTGATCTTCAGCGATCTCAGGGCCTCGAAGTCCGCGACCTCGCGCGGATCCGGGCCCACAAACAGGTTCGGGAGAACACGATGGCAATTCATGGCAGGAACGCTATGTAACTGATGATAGAGCCGAGCTCTTTATATCGCCCCGATGCCCTTAAAAACAGGCTGGAAAGAGGGCCAAACAAATCCCTTGACCCCGCCCCTTTTACCCGCTAAATTACAAGGTTCCACGGACATAGGGACGGTTTTAGGGGCGTTCCCAGTACCTCCGCAGATAAGTGGGACCCGATCCGAATCGAAGAAACTTTCGGGCGCGGCGGAGCATCTATACCAGTAGCCAGAGCATTCCCGTACAACCCATAAGAACTGAAGGACTTAAGAAACTGGCCGGGATTTGTCCTGTCGCAAGAAGTGAGAATTTCGCCATTTTGTCGAGTCAGGAGAAAGAATAATGAAGCGCTCGGATCGAGTTTTTGATGCTTTACATACTTTGCGGAACCGTTATATGCTCTGTCAGCTTGCATCGAAGGCTACCCGTAAGTTTCACAAGCCCAACACCAGAATCCAGGAAACCATGAACGAGGTCCTGGATCGGATTGCAAGTTCGGAGCGGCAGTCGGTTCTGGCCGAACCGGAACATTTTGCCGAGGCACAACGGCGGGCTGCATAGTTTAGCCCGCCTCCTGCCCCGCTGGACGGATTCCTTCTCTTTCGCGTACCCCCCTTTGAAAAATCTCCTCGCAGGTGACTGATGACCATTGCTGAACTCAAAGAAAAAAATATTACCGAGCTGACCAAGATCGCCCGATCTTTGGATTTGCCCGGAGCCAGCGGATTGCGCAAGCAAGACCTGATCTTCAAGATTCTCCAGGCCCAGAGTGAAAAAGAGGGCCACATTTTTGCCGAGGGCGTGCTGGAAATCCTGCCCGACGGCTACGGCTTTCTGCGCTCGCCGGACTACAACTATCTGCCCGGCCCGGACGATATCTACGTTTCGCCGTCGCAGATCCGCAAGTTCGACCTCAAGACCGGAGACACCATCAGCGGCCAGGTTCGTCCGCCGCACGAGGGCGAGAAATATTTTGCCCTGGTCAAGATTGAGGCGGTCAACTTCGAATCACCGGAAGAAGCGCGCAATAAGATTCTGTTCGACAACCTGACGCCGTTGTATCCCCAGGAGCGCCTGAAGCTCGAGACCGTCCGGGAGAACGTCAGCGCCCGGGTGATGGATTTGCTGACCCCGCTCGGCAAGGGACAACGCGGCCTGATCGTTTCACCTCCTCGCGCCGGCAAAACCATGCTGCTGCAGAACGTGGCCAATTCGATTACCACCAATCATCCCGAAGTTGTGCTGATGGTGCTGCTGATCGACGAGCGTCCGGAAGAAGTTACGGACATGCAGCGGTCGGTGAAGGGCGAGGTCATCTCTTCAACCTTCGATGAGCCTGCCGCACGCCACGTGCAAGTCGCGGAAATGGTAATCGAGAAGGCCAAGCGCCTGGTCGAGCACAAGCGCGATGTCGTTATCCTCTTGGATTCGATTACGCGTCTGGCTCGCGCCTATAACACCATCGTTCCGCCCAGCGGCAAAGTGCTGTCAGGCGGCGTGGATTCGAACGCGTTGCAGCGCCCGAAACGTTTCTTCGGCTCTGCCCGGAACATCGAAGAAGGCGGATCGCTGACCATCATTGCCACGGCGCTGATCGATACCGGATCGCGCATGGATGATGTGATCTTTGAAGAATTCAAAGGCACCGGTAATTCGGAAATCATCCTCGACCGCAAGTTGGTGGACAAGCGCACCTTCCCCGCCATCGACATTCAGCGTTCGGGCACTCGAAAAGAAGAGCTGCTGATTCCGAAAGAAGACCTGACCCGCATCTGGGTGCTGCGCAAGGTACTGAACCCGCTTTCACCCGTGGAAGCGATGGAACTGCTGATCGATAAGCTGAGCAAGACCAAGTCGAATGGCGAGTTCCTGGCCAACATGAGCTCGCTGTAAGAAATGTGGGTGCGAGGGTCCCGCTCGTGCTTTTGTCATCCTGAGCTGAGCGATATGATTCGGTTGCGAATCGTAGGGCGGAGTCGAAGGACCCCTACCTTCTTTCGACGCTCTTTGATCTGGGCGCTGTCGCCCTGAAGAAAGCCCAGACACTCCGGCTTTG
Organism: Terriglobales bacterium; assembly: GCA_035298145.1. Taxonomy (GTDB): domain Bacteria; phylum Acidobacteriota; class Terriglobia; order Terriglobales; family Acidobacteriaceae; genus JAIQFF01. The sequence goes on from DATGYF010000238.1 coordinate 5,794, forward strand.
AACTGGTTATAGGGGTCCTTCGACTTCGCAACTGCTTCGCCAGGCGAAGCAGTTGCTCGCACAGGATGACAAGTCCCGAGTTTTTCTGCATACTTTCCGTCCTGACTCTTCTATTTCTTCATTCGAGGTGGACCTTGCGATTCAAGAACCTCTCCCGAATCGTTCTCGCCTTCGCACTCGCGGCTGCGCTGCCGTCAGTGTCTCAGAACCCCAACATGCGTCTGCCGGACACTCCGCGCCCTGGTCCGGCAGACGAGCCGCGCCTCAGGATGGAAAGAGAGATGGCCAAGAAGGCCAACCTGGAGCGCCAGGCCGATCTCAAACGCGATACCGAGAAACTGCTCAAGCTGGCGAACGAACTAAAGGAGTCCGTGGACAAGACCAATGAAGGCACGCTGTCCGTCGATGTGGTCAAGAAGGCGGAGGAGATTGAAAAGCTGGCGCACAGCGTGAAAGACAAGATGAAGGGATCCTACTGAACGCAGGCTTCGGGCGCCCCTGCAATTCCGTTTTTTACTTCGCGATCAGGAAGAGCGAACCACGGTGCGATGCCTGTCCGCCCACCAACCCCACGGAACCGTCAGCCACATCGCGATGCCACCCCAGGCGAGAGCAGGGACATTCGGCGGGGCTCCGGCAAACAGCGTGCTGACCCAGCCAAAAAACAGAAATGCTGCCAACGCCCAGAAGCCGTAGCGGCCGGCGTTATCCCGCGCGCGGGTGCAGACGAGATATATCCATAGTCCGGCGCCAAAGCAGAACACTTCGGCGGCAATCGTTGCCATCCAGGAATTCCACAAACCCA
>DATGYF010000239.1:0-1577 GCA_035298145.1 Terriglobales bacterium
TTTTGCCAGCTGATCGGGGGCAGCGAGCCCATGCGGCTGGTGTATGACGCCGTCACCCGCGTGGCCGAGAGCGCGGTCAACGTGCTGGTGCGCGGGGAAAGCGGCACCGGCAAAGAACTGGTGGCCCAGGCTATCGTGGCCAGCGGTCCGCGGCGGGACAAGCCTTTCGTCAGCGTAAACTGCGCTGCTCTTCCCGAGAGCCTGATCGAGGCCGAGCTGTTTGGCCATGAAAAGGGAGCATTCACAGATGCTCACGAGTCGCGCGCCGGGCATATTGAATCGGCCAATGGCGGAACTCTCTTCCTGGATGAGATCGGGACGCTGGGGCTGACTTTGCAGAGCAAGTTGTTGCGTGTGCTGGAACAGCATGTGGTCCAGCGCATCGGCAGCCGGACTACCAAGAAAATCGATTTCAGGCTGATTGCCGCCACCAATGAGGACCTGGAGCAGGCGGTGCGGGCGGGCCGCTTCCGGGAAGATCTTTATTACCGGATCAACGTGGTTCCGATCGCGCTTCCTCCGTTGCGCGAACGGCCGGGGGACGTGGCCATCCTGCTGGACCACTTTCTGCGCATGTACAGCGCTGCCAACGGCGTCCCCCTAAAACGCCTGGATTCTGACGCACTGGAGATTCTCGAGGAATATCACTGGCCGGGAAACGTGCGGGAGCTGGAAAACCTGGTACAGAGACTGGTCATCATGGGGTCGGGTGCCGTGATCACGGCCAAGCACCTGCCCCAGCAGATTCTTTACACCAGCGCCGCCAAGCAGGAGGCCCTGCTCATCCCGGAAGAGGGCATCTCGTTTGACGACGAGATGGCGCGGATTGAACTGGCCTACCTGCAGGCGGCTTTGCGGAGGACCGGAGGGAAGAAGGTGGCCGCCGCCAGGCTGCTCCAGATCAATGCCCAGAAGATGAAGTACCTGTGCCGTAAGTATGGACTGCAGGGTTAATTATTGACCCACGGTGGGTTAATTTTTAAACCTCACCGGTTGCGGCTCCGAGGCCGGAACCTGCTCTCGCGGCGCTGACCCGCTCCCATCTCATTGAATTAATTGGGCTGCCGCATTGGGGTGCTGTCCGGAAAGGTTTGGCACGGGCATTGCTTATACCTGATCAGACCGGACAGAGCCGACAGCGCCCGCGGTCAGGCAAGACAAAATTTCAAACGGAGAAAACATCATGTCAGTCCAGAAGAAATCATTGATCAGCCAGCGGAGCGCAGTGAAGGCGGCCATTCTGGCCAATCCGATCCAGAGCGTCGGGTCCGTCCCATCGGTACGTCCGGCAGCCCGCGCAGCTGCCCGTCCGGCAGCTCGCGCCGCGGCTCGTCCAGCGGCTCGTGCAGCAGCGCGCCCGGCAGCTCGCGCCGCGGCTCGCCCCGCCGCCCGTGCAGCGGCCCGTCCGGCGGCTCGTCCAGCTGTTAGCGCTACCAAGTAGGGTAACTGGCCGAACACAAGTAAGCGTCACTCGTTCGAGAACCAAGGGGTCGCAGAAAGCCGCGACCCTTTTTCTCTTGCCCCGGACCGGAGGGTCACCACATCCGTCGGCCTAACAGGTCGCGGCCGAAGCGCCA
>DATGYF010000240.1:0-4687 GCA_035298145.1 Terriglobales bacterium
AGAAGAGCTATGACTGACGTCACAGTCCTGTTTCTCGACGGAACTTTTTCTTCTACCGCGATCGGCCCGATGGAGGTCTTCCGCCATAGCGGTTCGCTCTGGAACGTTCTCACCGGCAAGCGGGCAGATCCCGGGTTTCGCGTGACTACCGCCTCGGCGGATGGACGCGCAGTGCATTGTGACGGGGATATCAGGATCCAGCCCTCCGCCGCGCTTGCGGATATTCGCAGGACCGACCTGATCTTCATCCCGTCCAGCGGCATCAGCCTGGACGACGTGGTCGAACGCAATGCGGCGGTGGTGCCCTGGCTGCGGCGCTGGCATAAACGCGGGGTTGCGATTGCCAGCGTGTGCTCCGGTGTGGGGCTGGTTGCAGCCACCGGTCTGCTCGACGGCAAACGCGCCACCACACACTGGGGATTGGCGGAACGCTTTCGCGAAAAATATCCCAGGGTGAAGTGGATGCCGGAGTTGATGGTAACCGAAGACCACGGCTTCTACTGCGGTGGAGGAGTAAACGCTGCGCTCGATCTGAGCCTGTACCTGGTGGAGCGATTCTGCGGCCATGAGATCGCCATGCAAAGCGCCAAGGCGCTGCTCATCGAAACCTCGCGCGCCTGGCAGGCCGGGTTCGCCATCGTCCCCTTGAAGACCGATCATTCCGACGACAGCATTTCCAGCGCCCAGGAGTGGCTGCACCAGAATTTTCACCAGACCTTCCCGCTCGAGGCGCCGGCCCGGCGGGTGGGCATGAGCCTGCGCAATTTCGTCCGGCGCTTCAAGCACGCCACGGGAGACAGCCCGCTGATTTACCTGCAGAAGCTGCGAGTCGCTGCCGCCAAGCGCCTGCTGGAGAGCGACCATCGCACCATGCAGGAAATCAGCGACGCAGTCGGCTATCAGGATCCGGCCTATTTCCGCAGCCTCTTCCAGCGCCACACCGGCGTCTCCCCCAGCGCCTACCGCAGAAGATTCGGAACCTAGTGCAAGGTGGAACGGCGCACGCGTAGAACGGTGCCCGCGTGGGGACTGTCCGGCTAGTGAGACCCTCCGTGGACATCCCGCAATCTGGACATCGCGCTCCGCCGCAGCGTACCTTGGAATTATGGCAACCTCCGAAGCCGGCCGCTTGACCGACCGGCAATTCGCGCGCATCGCCCGAGCCCTGGCCGAACCGCGGCGCTACCAGATCCTCAAGGAGATTGGGGCCTGCCCCCGGTCGATGCCCTGCACCGCCCTGCTTAAGAACCACCAGGTAAGCGCCGCGACCATGTCTCACCATCTCAAGGAGCTCGAAACCGCCGGCCTGATACAGATCATCCGGGAAGGTAAATTCGCCAACCTCAGCCTGCAACGCGATGTCCTGCGCGCCTACCTGGCCCGACTCTCAAAAATCTAGCCCGCGTACCCGGGTAACCAAAGGTCCACGTCCAGAACAAATTCGCATCCTTATCGATTCGATGGTTATCTAACTGTCTAAGTTACCCAACAAGGGGACTGGAGACAGACATGAGCGAACTTACAGGCAAGGTGGCAATCGTAACCGGTGCTTCGAAGGGCATCGGCGCAGAGATCGCAAAGAGTTTAGGCGCGGCGGGGGCGGCAGTGGTAGTGAACTATGCCTCCAGCAAGGAAGGAGCTGACCGCGTGGTCGCCGAAATCACCGGCAAAGGCGGTAAAGCCATCGCCGTTCAGGGCGACGTGTCGAAGGCTGCCGACGTGCACAGGCTTTTCAAGGAGACCAAAAAGGCCTTTGGCTCATTGGACGTGCTGGTCAACAACGCCGGCGTGTACAAGTTCGAACCGCTCGAGGCGGTGACCGAGGAGGAATTTCACCGCCAGTTCAACACCAACGTTCTGGGCCTGCTGCTGGCGACGCGCGAGGCAGTCAAGTATTTCGGGACCCAGGGCGGAAGCGTGATCAACATCGGGTCGGTGGCCAGCCGGCTCACGCCGCCCACTTCATCGGTTTACTCGGCCACGAAAGGCGCGGTGGACGCGGTCACGGCCGTGCTGTCGAAAGAGCTGGGGCCCAGGAAGATCCGGGTCAATTCGATTAACCCGGGCGGAGTCGAGACCGAGGGCGTCCATACCATGGGCATCATCGGCACCGATTTCCAGAAGGAAATGATCGCCGCCACCCCGCTGGGACGATTCGGCCAGCCCGATGACATCGCGCCCATCGCGGTCTTCCTGGCGTCAGAAAACTCAGGATGGCTGACCGGTGAAACTCTGCTCGCCTCCGGCGGCTACCGGTAAATGGCGGCGCCGCATCTCACGTGGGACGGGCGCCCTCGCCCGTCCTGGCCGAGCCAAGCTCGGCAGGATTTCGCCGTGACCAAAGGAAGGGTTGAGCCCAATACGCTTAGATCATGCTGAGCGTGACCGTCACCCACTTACCGGTTGCAATGGTTGTGACCAGTTTGATCACGTAGCGAGGTTCTTTTGTCACCCAGAAGATGCTGTGGCTCTGGTTGGCATAGTTCCCTTTCGGTATCAACCGACACCGGCTCCACCTTCACATTCTGGCGCGTAATCCACCTCATGGCGCGCCCCCCGTTCGATGACAAGCTCCGGCATGCCGAGAGGAGTTGCCCCATCAGCCTTCACACCCATCATTTCTCACTTGGTTGCGACCCGGCTCAACGCCGCCTTGATTCCTTCCGCAACCGATGCAGAATTCCCTACCGCCCAGAAATGCATGAAGAACAGACGCGGTTCTTCCGTGAGCATGTGGCTGTGCAAGGCCGTGACCCGCACATGATTCTGCTCCAGCGCTGAAATCACGGGATTCACCTCTCCGGCTGTGAGCACGAAGTCACCCGTCGTGGCTACCCTCCCGGTATCCGCCTCCTGGAAATTAATCGACTCGGCCACGCCTTGCGCCGGCACCAGGTTCATGCCGTTCATGGACATTGCCTGCTGGCGTGGCACGCCATAGGAAAGCACTCCACCTTTGAAGATCCCCTTTCGCCCCATTGTGTCTTCAACGATCTTTACCCAATCGGGGGGCGATGCGGGCTCGACCGGCACGGCCGCAGGCTTCCCCAATGGAGTCTTGGAAGCGGCCAGCGCCGCTTGCAACGAGGTCGCCAGCTGGGCTGCGGGCCCATGCCCCATGTAGTGCATGTACATGACATGAGGAGCTTCGCCCGTCAGATGATTGTGGACTGCTGTAATTTCGAATCCAGAGATGCGCAATTTCTCCATCACCGGATCGAGCTCGCTTTCCAGCAGGACAAGATCACCCATCACTGAGGCGCTGCTGTCGGTTCCCGCGAATGCAGCCCATGAACCCAGGGCCAAGCCGGGCTTGATGGCGAGTCCATCCACCACCACGTGCAAGTCAGTGCGCGGAAATCCAACTCTGTAAACGTCGCCCATTTTCTGGCCGGAGCGACCAAGTGCTTGTTCGATTTTCGCTGTGTCCAGGTTCTGGGCCGAGCCGGTAATTGGAAACACGCCGGCCGAAATCAGAATCAACAAAACTCGCCTTAGTAACATTTTGTCCGTCCTCCAGTTGAATTGCCCCATCGCAAACCTCCCCTCGCCGATCACTTTGCGGAGACCGCGCTGTTACAGCGCCGCAATGAGTTGCATTCCACGTTCGAGCAACTCTTTGTCCGGCATCCCCTGTTTTGCCCAGCCGTTCAACACGGCGTCTATTCCAAAGCCCTCTTTGCGGCCGAACTTCTCGTCAAACAGATCGGCATCGTGGACAATCTGTGCGATCACACCCGCCTTCCGGTCGCGAATTCGAAAGCTGCTTCGCAGGGTTTCAAAGGTGCAGTCGTCGCCCCGATGACCAAACCCTCCGCCGTGAAACATGTCAAACGGGACGGCGTCGCGGGGCACCTTATCCTCGGACGCAAATGTGAATCGGGCTTTCTTGTCGATGAAGCAGCGGATCAGCCAGGCTGAAGCCGAGCGGTCGATCCCAGGACGCGGCCGGGTGACCCAGACCCGTCCCAGGTAGTCTTTCGGATTCAGACTGGCGGCTTTTACTTCATGGGAGGGAACTGATTCGGCCTGCGCCAACATCGTGCCCACTCTTTTTTGCAAGGGGCTATTGAAGAAATCCACTTCGACAATTTCCCGGAAGCGTCCCCGGATCCGGCTCAGGCGAGATGCCTGTTTATGGTGCGGGATTGTGACGAGCTTCTGCAGTTCTGCAATCAGTCCCTCATACTCTCGCGCACGCGTTTCGGCAAAACGGGCCTTCAACTGGGATACTGACAAGTTGTCAATCGATTGCACCATCACCACCGAGGCTTCACCACTGTATTTGCGAATTGCGGTCGCGAGCCATTCAAACCGTTCTCGAGTCCCAGAATTATTGGGCAGCAGGTATCCAGAATTTCCCAGCGCCACAGCTCCATAACGTTGCAACTTCCGCCAGATCTCCACCCGCTGGCTGGCCCGCTTTGCCGGCAAAGTGAAGGTCAGCAGCAGCCAGGCAACGCCGGTCTCCGTGGCAGATACTTTCATTTCTACTAGATGTTATATCTATAACTTATTATCGGTCAAGCTTCGCGCCTGGCGCGTGCGGGGTGCCGCCGCCCACTTGAGGACGGGCTGCCCAGGCCGAGCAGGGCTCGGCAAGGGCCTAGATGTCACTGCGAAACCTACACGCGTGGAAGAGCGGCCCTTTAGCGTTGCGCAAGGCCCTCAAATAATCCTCGCCCGG
>DATGYF010000241.1:0-1559 GCA_035298145.1 Terriglobales bacterium
ATTCTGAACCACGTTTTTGCCGGCCCGGTCACGCGGCTGCTGCAAGCGCTCCATATTGATCCCGAGTACCCCCAAGCCCCCATCACCAACGCCGTGGCCATGGAGCTTCTGGTGTTTCTGTTTCTGGTGACGCTGTTTTTCTTGGTGCGCGCGCGGCTCTCGGTGGACAAACCCGGCGCCCTGCAGCATGTTTTTGAAGGTGCTCATGGCTTTGTCGAAGGTCAGAGCCAGGAAATTATCGGACATCACAGCGAGCGCTTCACCCCTTTCCTCGTGACCCTGACTTTATTCATTCTGATCTGCAATCTCATCGGCCTGATCCCGGGTTTCGAATCGCCCACGGCTGTGCCCGTCGTCCCGCTGGGATGCGCGGTCTGCGCCTTTGTGTACTACCAGGCGCAGGGGTTCAAACACCACGGCATCGCCTACCTGAAGCATTTCATGGGACCGATGTGGTGGCTCGCCGTCATCATGGTTCCCATCGAGATCATCAGCCATCTCGCCCGCATGCTGTCGCTGACCGTCCGTCTGTATGCCAACATGTTTGCCGGCGACATGGTGACCATGGTGTTCTTCTCCCTGGTCCCGATCGGTGTTCCGATCATCTTTCTGGGTCTTCATATCGGAGTATCGCTGCTGCAAACCTATATCTTCGTGCTCTTGACCATGGTGTACTTGTCGGGAGCGGTCGCGGAAGAGCATTAAAGAACAGTTCCCCGCAACTTCAACTGAAAACCGGGAACTGGCAACTGCGGTTCAGAATACAAAGACGGTTTCCAGTGTCGAGTTTCTGGTTTCCAGTCACTGGAAGCCAGAAGCTGGAAACTGAAAACCTCCGTTCAGCGTGAGGGCGTCTGCACTATTAAGAGACGTCAACCACCCACTGGCGGCAATTCAAACGAGGAGAAGACACAATGCGTAGATTGTTGAGTTACCTGTTCATGGCACTGGCCTTTATGTTTCTGGCTGTGCCCGTGTTCGCGCAGGGCGGAGAAGCGGCCAGCGCGGTCAACTGGGTGGCCATCGCCGCTGGATTTTCCATGGCGATCGCCTCCGCGGTCTGCGGACTGGCGCAGGGTCGGGCCACTGCCGCAGCGGCCGAGGCCTTGGGCCGCAATCCTGCAGCCCGCTCCGGCATCCAGTTCGCCCTCATTCTCGGTCTGGCCCTGATCGAGTCCCTGGCGCTTTACACCCTGGTTATTATCTTCGCGAAGGTAAAGTAAAGATTTTCGGAGATCGATGGTGCCGGGTGCCCCACCCTCGTCTCTCCGATTTTTGGAGAGACAGGGTGGGTCCGGGGCTTAATCTTTTGAAGGAAGTGTCCGCGAGGTGCCCCATCTATTTCGCGTACTTGCGAAATGGGCGGGGAATGAGTTTTTCTCTTTGAAGTGACCCCGGCTTACATCGGCTGCGGTTTACGCTGACCGTCCCAATCGCCTTCCCTGGTTCCGGCCGAGCGTTCCAGAGAATCCATCAGAATGCGGCGCAGCCGGTAGCGGCTCTCGAGATCGGTATTCACGATCTCAAATCCGACTTCGTTCACCCGCGCGCGCCTCAAC
>DATGYF010000242.1:0-2101 GCA_035298145.1 Terriglobales bacterium
GCTTTTGAAGTAGTCATCGGTCAAGAGGGCGTCGGCGCGCAGACGCAGAAAATTGGCGAACGCGGGATCGTCACTCAAAGCAGCAGCCTCACGCAAGTCGTGGGCGGCCGGCTCCAGAAATGAGCGATAAGCAATGTGATAAGGGACGCCTTCAAGCCGGTCGCCGTGCCAGCGCACCAGCGTGGTTAGACTGTAAATTTCCTCTCTCTTCTCGGGATGATTCTTTACGTATTGCTCAATCTGCTCGCGGGTCAGACCCTCGGGATAAAATCCGCGACCCGGCGGCATGGGTGTAATTCCGACAAAGGGCCGGTTCTGTTCGATCAGGTCGAAGCGCGAGCCGTTGATCCACAGATAGTGGCGCAGTTCCTGATCCTTCGCGCTCTTGCTCGAAGCCAGGGACTGGTAGAGACCCAGGCCCTCGGGGTCGCTCTGTCGCCAGTAGATATTTTCCAGACAGCGTGAAGCATCCACCAGCTTGCCCACCAGTTTCTTCTCGCGCGCGGTTAGCCCGGCGGAGTGAAATGGCATGTCGATGCGGCGAAATTTCGCCAGCCGCTGGGCCAGGTCGGGAGCAACCTGCATGCCGCCGGAAGCCGCACCTCGGGCCGCTGATCCAGTCATCGGTTTCTTGCGCTTTTGGGCTGAGGCTTGAGAAATCATTAGAACCATGCACAGCAGGAGAAGGAGGAAGCCCTCTTTGATCATCAGCTTGATTTTAGCAGAGCTCTGGTGGATGTTCGAACAACCACAGACGGACGGTTCGCGTTCCCACCGCATAAGAGTCAAATTCTTTAACCGCAAAGGACGCAAAGAATTCCGCAAAGGACGCAAAGGAGATTCTCGCCAACCTTCGTCTTCCTCGTTATCATGTTGCGATGCCCGCGGAAATGAATCTGAATGGCGCCCAGACCCTGCTGGTGGATGCTGACGATACGCTTTGGGAAAATAACATTTACTTTGAGCGCGCCATCGCGAACTTTATCTCGTTCCTCAATCACCATGAGTACACACCGGAACAAGTGCGCGAAGTGCTGAACCAGGTGGAGCGCGAGTCCATCGTCAGCCATGGCTACGGTCTGCATAGCTTTGCGCACTCTCTGGTCGCGACCTTCGAGCGCCTGGCCGTCGAACCTCTGACCCCTTCCCTTCACGAGACCATTAACGGATTTGCCCACACGATTGCCGGCCATCCGGTTGAACTCCTGCCCGGAGTGACGGAGACGCTGCAATATCTCTCCGAACGCCACCACTTGATTCTGATGACCAAGGGTGCGGTGCCGGAGCAGACCGGGAAAGTCGAACGCTCCGGTCTTAAAGAGTATTTCTCGGCGGTGGAGATTGTGTCCGAAAAGAATGTTCCCACCTACCAGCTGGTCATTTCCAAGTACGCTCTGGATCCCGATGCCAGCTGGATGATCGGCAACAGCCCCAAGTCCGACATCAATCCGGCGCTGGCTGCGGGTCTCAATGCGGTGTTCGTTCCGCACGGCGCCACCTGGGTGCTGGAGCATGAGGAAGTGGAGTCCGCGGAACCGCCGAGGAGGTTGCTGGTAGTGGAGAAGTTTTCTGAGCTGCAGGCGCACTTCTAGCTTGAGGCCCAGGCTGAAGAGGGCGCAACAGCAGGTCCCCATTCGACTCCCCCTCGTGTGCACTCGGAGTTCGCTCAGGGCAGGCTCTCCACTTCGCTCGCTGCGCTCCGGCCGGGATGACAGAGTTTCGCGTGGGCAGACGGGGCTGAAAGCTGAGAGCTGACAGCTGCCTTTCTAGCACCAAACTAACCAACAACCTCCGTATCCCACTGTTTCGCCGCATGTTACTCTTTTTCTGCTCTGGTCTTTTGCCCGCATCCGTGCGTGGCTGTGCAGAAAAACAATTTGCGGCGGCTGCTGCGAACCGTGGAAGCTCTGTCCGATCTCGGCCCCGAGATGACGGCGGAGCGCGACTTTCCGCAGACCGCGCGAGCCATGGTCTCGGCGCTGCTCCAGGCGGGGGGCGCGCGCGAAGGCGTGCTCTTCACCTTCAGCGACAAGCCTTCCATGCTCTCTTCCGTGGCCTCCGAAGGCTTCGCGTTGATGCCGGAGCCCGCCATCATGCCGTT
>DATGYF010000243.1:0-3016 GCA_035298145.1 Terriglobales bacterium
GCGCACGATGTTCAGAATATTTTCGTCCGTGAGTTGCAAGACCTGCTCATCGCGGCTGCCGCCCAGAAAGCAGCGCACCACTGCTATGTCTTTCGGAGCGCGATGGGGAAACTTATTATGAACAAAAGTGGCAGCCAGCAAGCGCTTGCCTTCGCGGCGCGGCACCAGAAATCCAAAACCCGGCGGCAGGGCGACACGCACATTCTGGTCGAAACCCAGCGCCACCGTCACCGACGAACTGTACGAAATGGCCCGAAGTTCGGAGGCCAGTTCGGCGCTGGCGATTTCAAGCAGCACGGCGGCGGCGCTGGCCGGGGTGGCCACAATCACCGCATCGAATTGATCGGAAGCGTATCCTGCCGAAACCACCCAGCCTCGATCCTGCCTCTGGACGGCCTGCACGGGAGAGTTTGCCCGCAACGCCTCGGCGGGAAGCCTGGCCACCAACGCCTCCCCGAATTGTTGCATCCCTCCCTTGAGAGAGGAGAAGATCGAAGGCGCTGGCTGGGAACGTTTGACGTTTTTGCGAGCTGCCAGCATCCCCCGCCCCAGGCTGCCGTACTTCGACTCCATTTCGACGAAGCGCGGCAGCACCGCGCGCACGCTGAGTTGCGCGGCTTCGCCGCCATAAACTCCCGCGAGCAGGGGGTCCGCGAGACGATCGACCATTTCCGCGCCGTAATGGCGTTCCACCAGCGCTGCCACACTCTCGTCGCCGTTCGACACGCGCGCCGGATACCACCATTCACGCGCCACGCGCAACTTCGTGGCTGGAGAAAACAGCGACGACAGGATTGCTGGGGAAAGCTGCGTCGGAACCATGAACATCAGCCCATCGGGCATGGGCACCAGCTTGCCCTTCACCAGAATGTAAGTCTTGCGATCGGCGTCGTTGGAACCAATAAGCTGGTCTGCGATGCCCAGCCTTCGACAGAGGTCCGCGGCCCAGGGTTTTTCCGTGAGAAATGAATCCGGGCCAGCCTCGATCAGGCAACTCTCCACCTGCTCGGTGAACAACACCCCGCCGAAGCGCGGGCTGGATTCGTACACGACAAACTCCAGCGGCTCGCCGGCCCGGCGCCGTTCCTCGAGCGCGAACGCCGCGGCCAGCCCGGAGATGCCGCCGCCGACTATGGCGATCCGTTTCATCTATCAATTGTCAATGCGCGACCGCGCCACATCCGCCAGGGCTGCAGTCAACAGCCGCGAATCATTCAGCGACTCCGCGCGCCACAACCGCATGCCTTCCTTTTCAGCAAATTCCTTGAAGGCGATATCGATGTCATAAAGTATTTCGACGTGATCGCAGAGGAATCCGATGGGCTGCACAAACAGGCCGCGATGACCTTTGGTTTTCAATTCGAGGATTGTATTTTCAACCGTGGGTCCAAGCCACGCGCCGCCCGACATCCCCTGGCTTTGAAAGGCGAAGCTCCAGTCGCCGGAAGCAAGCTTTGCAGCCAACGCCACCAGCCTGGCCGTTTCTTTGGTCTGAGCTTCATAGGGATCGCCTTCTGCAATGGTGCGCTGAGGAACGCTGTGGGCGGTAAAGATGACAGGCACCCGCGTTCCCATCTCGGCGCAGGCCCGGTCCCATCCCGTGCAAAACCTTTCGGCGAATGCCGAGATCAGGAGCGGATGATCATGCCACGACTCGACGAATTCCACGGCAAAAGGCGCACCGCCTTCGACATTCAACGCCGCGCGATAGAGACCCACGCTGGTGCGCGAGTTCTGCGGAGCCAGGCAGATGACCACAGCGCGCTCCACCCCGTCCGCCTTCATGGCCGCAATCGTGTCCGACACGAAGGGTTTCCAGTTACGCATGCCGACGTAAACCGGCAACCTCAGTTCTTCGGCCAGCAATTCGCCCTGGCGCAGAGTGAGTTTGGTCAGCGGAGACTGTCCAATCAGCCCGTAACGGTGCTTTACTTCCTCAATCACTTCCTGTGGAACCGGCCGGCCGCGGGTAATCTGATTCAGAAACTCCGGTACGTCATCCACAGAATCGGGACTCCCATGGGCCAAAAGCAAAACCGCATTTTTCAGGTCAGCTGACAAAATCAAGACTCCAGTCAAATCCTTGGTTGTGGGTTGATGTTCTAGTGTGGTCGCGGGCGACTCGCCCGCAAAACGCCGGCACAGGCTCGACCCCCATCACCGGATATCGCCTCCTGAATTTTCCTGCACAAACCTGGCCAGCGCCTTCACGTTCTCTACCGGAGTCTCCGGCAGAATGCCATGCCCTAAATTAAAAATATGCCCGGGACGTCCGCCGGCGCGCCGCAGAATGTCAGCCGCCCCCGCCTTGACCTCTTTCCAGTCCGCAAACAGCAAGACCGGATCCAGGTTCCCCTGCACTGCCCCGTGTCCAACCGCCTTCCACCCCTGGTCCAGCGGAATCCGCCAGTCCAGGCCAATCACTTCAGCGCCAGTTTCCTTCATCGAGGGCAAAAGGGTAGCGCTGTCAGTGCCAAAATAGATGATTGGCAATCCTGCCCGCTGCAGAGCTCTCACCAGTTCAGTGGTTCGAGGCAGCACATAGCGCCGGTAGTCCTGCACGCTGAGACAGCCCACCCAACTGTCGAATACCTGGATCACGTCCGCGCCCGCGCGTACCTGTTCCGCCGCGTACTCAGCCACCACCGTCACCAGTTTGCCGAGAAGTTCATCCCAGGCAGCGGGCGCGGAATACATCATCTTCTTGGTGTTTACGTAATTGCGGGAGCTGCCGCCCTCGATCATGTAGCTGGCCAGCGTAAAGGGCGCTCCACAGAAACCGATCACGGGCAGGCGCGCTCCAAAGTGCTTGCTTACCAGCCGCACTGCCTGCGCTACATATCCCAGATCGGCGGCGCGGTCGGTTCGTAGCTGGGAAATATCCGCCTGGTCGCGGACTGGCTTCTCGATTACCGGGCCCTCCCCGGGCGAAAAATGAAACGGCATTCCCATCACTTCAAGCGGAAGCAACAGATCGGCGAAGATGATGGCGGCGTCAACTCCCAGCGCTTCCGCG
>DATGYF010000244.1:0-3634 GCA_035298145.1 Terriglobales bacterium
ACATGGCTGGTCTATTTCAGGCAGCGCACCGATCGCCCCAACCGGCTTCACTCTTATGTGCTGAATGGCAAAGGGTACCCGGTCGGTTTGAAAGGGCGGGCGTGGATCAAGACCGATTCCTTTCAGATCGTACGCATGGAATCGGACCTGGTGAGCCCGGCTCCGGCGATCCAGCTGGCCAGCGAACATCAGATCGTCGAATATGGTCCCGTAATGTTCGCAAAAAAGAATGAAGAGCTCTGGCTGCCCCACAGCGCGCAACTCTATTTTGAATTCCGCAAACGGCGCTATTTCCGCCGCCACAGTTTCGATCACTTCATGCTGTTCTCGGTGGACGCGGCCGAAAAGCGCAATGAGCCCAAAGAGCCTGCGCAAGAGCCCGTGCCGGTTCCCAACTGAAAGCCAACGCCGGACCTCCCGCTCATTCGCGGGCGGGCTGGGCCACCTGTTCCCCGGCGGTGTTTTAATCTGAGGCTGCCCCACACTTGCGCTTTATGCAAGGGTGGGGATGTTCATCCGTCACAGCGCTGCGAACCCAGAAAAAATAAGAGTGGGGTAGCCTTTCAGCGTCTTTCACTCCCACCTTTGCAAAAAACGCAAGGGCGGGCAGCCTCAGTATGGCATGAGTAAAGAAAGGGTGGGCCAGCTGTGATCTATCAAGACGTTGTATCCAGCGGAGCAGCCCGGCTGATAGGCGGAGCGTAACCGAGACTACCATGCGGGCGGTGGAAGTTGTAATGCTCGAGCCAAGGGGATAGATGTTGATCGCGTTCCTCCGAGTTGAGGTAGTGGCGAACGTAGGCCCACTCGCGCAGGGCGGTTTGGATGAAGCGTTCGGCCTTGCCGTTGGTGCGGGGAGTATAGGGGCGGGTGAAGCGGTGCTGGATGCCGAGTTGGAGGCAAGCGTCGCGGAATAGGCGAGAGCGGTAGCAAGAACCGTTGTCGGTGAGTAGGCGGCGAATGGAGATGCCGTGTTGGGCGTAAAAGGCGACGGCGGCGTGCAGGAAAGCGATGGCGGTTTGGGCTTGCTGATTGGGCAGCATGCGGGAGAAGGCGAGGCGGGAGTGATCGTCGATGGCGACGTGCAGAGCCTGCCAGCCGGCGAACTGAGGGCGACCGCGCCGCCGGCCGTCGCCACGAATGGAAACCCGCTGATAGCGGGTCATGCCCTTGATGTCGAGATGGAGCAGATCGCCAGGAGCCGGGTGCTCATAACGCAGGACGGGGGGAGCGGGATGGAGATGACGCCAGCGGTTGAGATGAGCGCGTTGCAGGATGCGGCTGACAGTGGCGGGACTGAGGCGGGTAGCCTGCGCGATCTGATAGGCGGGACGCAGCTGGCGACGCAAAGCCACGACCTGAGCGGTTAACTCCGACGAGGTCCGGCGCGGGCTATGGAGTGGCCGCGAGGAACGATCCCGCAAGCCGGGTAGCCCCAGGGTGCGATAGCGGCGGACCCACTTGGCAGCGGTTTTGCGGCTGACGTTAAACGCGGCTGCAGCCGCGTTTAACGTCAGGCTCTCGATCATGATTTTCTTGGCTAAAGCCTCTCGACTACGAAAGGTAAGTCGGGCATTCTGGTGAAGGTCCATTCGATCGACTCCTTCGAAGCAGATTGGTCGGCGCCATCAGCTTCTCCGGTATTGCTCGGATGGACTATTCACTTCTCGGGAACAACGTGTTGAAAGATCACAGCCAGCCCGCCCATACGAACGACTTTTGAATGAGCTTGCCCTTCTTCATCTGTGACTACGTCTGCGTAGACATTCATTGTCGTCCTGATGTCGGTGTGACGCATCAGCCTCTGCTGAACGGCAATGCCAGTCCCGACCGCATCCAGCCAGAGCGCTGCCTTGCGAGTTCTGATCGGCCAACATTCCTTACGATTCTGCGAGTTTCTCCGTTCAGCTGAGAAGTTGTGATTGTGATCCTCATCACACAACTGAGTGAGCGTGATTGCTGACACTAACTTTCCTTCGCGGTGAGAATGGCGACTTCGTAGCCCGACGGGCAGGGACTAATACTTTGAGGAGATTGTGAGATGCTCAATCGTCAGGCAAACGCACTTCTGTTCTCGATCCTGGTCTTGGCGCTCTTCGCTAGCATTCCAATTCCGGTCGCAGGGCGAGCAAAATTCGGCCACCAGATTTATGCGATTCCTGCATTTTCTCGCCAGTACGGTACATCATGCAGCACCTGTCATGTGGACTTCCCGAAACTCAACGATTTCGGAAAGGCCTTCAAAGATGCCGGGTTCAAGTTTCCTAAGGATGACGAGACCTTCATCAAGGTTCCGCCGGTGATGTTGGGATCTCCGGCGCAGAAAGAACTGTGGCCCCACACCATATGGCCGGGAACCATTCCCGGGTTGCCGCCCATCGGGCTACGCTTCAATACTTTTCTGCAGGTTGTTGGCAGGAACCGCAACAACTTCAATCTGCAGACTCCGGGCGATCCGACCGCTCCTTTTATACCTCGCACTGATTTTCAGACCGGCCTGCTCAGCATCTTCATGGCCGGCAACTTTGGGGACGATATCGCCTTCTGGGTAGACGACGACATCAGCGTCGGCGGCTCTGGCGCCGATGGCGGTTTGGGCGACGGTTATCTGAAGTTTGTAAACATTGGCCGCCACCTGAAGCTGCCGACGGATGCGCTCAGCCTGCGGATCGGGCAGTTCGAACTGGATCTGCCCTTCAGCCCAGCCCGCAGCTGGAACCTGAGCGGTTGGGACATTTATGACCAGGCGAATATTTCTTCGGTCAATTCCATTCTGGGTCTGCCCACCGTAAGTAATTCGTTCGCAATGTCCAACGCAGCGCAGGGGGTGGAATTCAGTGGTGGTCACAGCTACCGTGGCTATCACTATTCCCTGGCCATTGTGAACCAGAACACCAGCGGCGGCACAGCGGCGGGAAACAACGTTCCGCCGGTAGTGGCCTATACGTCAGACTCGAACTTCAAAGATATCTACGCTCGTCTCTCCTACCGTTTCAACTTGGAGCGTGACCCCGCCAGCCGCAACGAAATTCAGGCGGCGGGCGCCTCGGGGCCTCACGATCATACCTATCTCAACCTGGGGACGCTCTACTTCTACGGACGTTCCGTGCAGCGGTTTCAAGGCCAGGACAGCAGCGGAGTTCCGACGGTGCTGACGGCGCGCGAGCCGTTCTATCGCGTGGGCGCAGACTTCAGCCTGAACTACCACACCTTCAACTTGATTGGACAGTATATGTACGGACGCGACCAGAATCTGCTGCCGCTACTGCCCGCTGGCTTCACGGCGCCGACAGGTCTTCTCCGGGGAAGTCCGGCCAGCTTCAGTGGCGGCTTTCTGGAGGCGGACTACTTACCCCTGCCCTGGCTGATGACCATTATGCGATGGGACTCAGTGCACTCCACTGCCGACCTGATCAACGGCATCGGAGCTACGCCGGACTCTGACATCGGATCGTTCGTTTCGCCGTTCCACGCCACCCGAAATCGCTTTACGCCCGGCGTGCAATTTCTGATTCACGCCAACATAAAAGCGTCTTTCGAGTACCAGATCCGGCCTCAGCAGATTGTCTACGACCCGACCACGGGCACGCTACTGACCGGCGCGTTCCGGACGAACTCGGCAATCGCGGGACTG
>DATGYF010000245.1:0-6288 GCA_035298145.1 Terriglobales bacterium
ATCTTTCAGGGCTGCGCCGCCTTCACGCCCGGACTTCGCCTCCAAGTTCCGTTCCCAGATCAGACGCAGGCCGTCCAGGGTAAGCAAATCGTCCACGTGCTTGATGTATTTCGATCCCTTGCCGATCAGGGCGGCCAGTCCCCCGGTGGCCACGACGGTGGTTCCCCCTCCCATTTCTTCCAGCAACCGCTCGAGAATACCGTCCACCAGTCCGAGGTAGCCGTAGTAAAGCCCCGATTGAAGACTGCCGACAGTGGTAGTGCCGATCACGCGCGCCGGCTTGCGGATAGCCACCCGCGGCAGGCGAGCCGTCTTCTGAAACAGGGCGTCGGCGGAAATTCCAATGCCCGGACAAATCACGCCGCCCGTGTACTCGCCTTTTGTGGACACGCAGTCGAAGGTGGTGGCCGTGCCGAAATCCACCACGATGCAGGGGCCGCCGAATTTCTCGAAGGCAGCCACCGAATTCACAATGCGATCGGCGCCAACTTCGACGGGGTTTTCGTAAAGCACAGGCATGCCGGTTTTGACCCCGGGTTCGATAAACAGCGGCCTGGTGTTGAAGTAGCGTTCGCAGACCTGACGCAAGGTGGAATCGAGCGGCGGCACCACGGAAGAAATGATGATGCCGCGGACTCCCTGTACTTCAATCTTGTCCATGGCAAACAGGTTGCGAAAGAGCACGCCGTATTCATCCACCGTCTGGGTAGCGATGGTCGCGACCCGCCAGTTGGCAACCAGCGACTCGTAACCTTGCGATTCAGCGTGACCGTGAGACGCAGCTTTGGCAAACACTCCCAGCACCGTGTTGGTGTTACCGACATCAAGAACCAGCAGCATAGCCCCTACCGGTGTGGGGACGGGTCTCCGACCCGTCCAGGCCGTCGCGGTTTCCGCGGCGGCAATCGAGCACTTTCTACAACAATCTCACGGTACCGCTTAACACCGTCCGCATCCCCCCTGCGGTTCTTACCTGCAAAAATCCGCGTGGATCCAACCCCTCTGTGACCCCTTCAAAACCGCCATTCTCTTCCACCTGCACTCGCCGGCCGCGGGCTGAGGGCGACTCATCCTGAAACCGCCGAAGAATCGACTCATGCGCCCCCGGCTTCTCCAGCAGGTCTCGATATTCGCGGTCGAGCGATTTTAGCAAAGCCGCGCACAGTTCCACCCGGGACCATTCCGTGCCGCTGGCCAGCCGCAGAGAGGTTGCAATCGGCTGCAATTCAGCCGGAAACTTCGTCTGGTTCACGTTGATCCCGATCCCCACCACAATATGGCGGACGCGCGTCGCTTCCGCATTCATTTCGGTCAGAATGCCGCAGAACTTCCTCCCCACAATCATAAGATCGTTAGGCCATTTCAGATCGGGCACAGCTCCCGAATCCATCTGCTGCACCGCGGAACGCACCGCGAGTCCCGC
Source organism: Terriglobales bacterium (assembly GCA_035298145.1). Taxonomy (GTDB): domain Bacteria; phylum Acidobacteriota; class Terriglobia; order Terriglobales; family Acidobacteriaceae; genus JAIQFF01. The sequence goes on from DATGYF010000245.1 coordinate 1,424, forward strand.
CGCCAGCGAAAGCACCAGCGCCTCTGAAGGTGGCAACGCCGGGCGCAGCACTACTGAGCAGTAGATTCCCGCCGAAGGCGATGATTCCCATTGATGCGCACCGCGCCCGCGCCCCGCGGTTTGCTCCTCCGCCACGAACACGCTGCCCTCCGCAGCGCCAGCGGCAGCGCTCTCCATGGCTTGAACATTGGTGGATCCGATCCTGTAATAGTGGTGATAATTGTGATGGATATCCGCGCCGAAAATCGTGCCCTTCAGGGCGGGCGCGAGCATGTCGGGCAACAGCAGATCAGGCACAGCCTTAAGCTGGTAGCCGGTCGCCGGATGCCCGGCAATTTCAACTCCCAGCGCGCGCAGTTGCTGTATCAGGCGCCACACCTCGGAGCGGCTCGTACCAATCTCGTCGGCAATCTTGGTGCCGCTCACGACCACGGTAGCGTGGTCCATGAGCAGGCGCACAATCCGCCCCAGGCGCAAATCCGTCCGCTGCGGCGCGGGATCGTGTGGTCGCGGGCGACTCGCCCGCGCGGTCTTCTTGGAACCCGGCTCTGCGGCTTCTTTCGTAATGCAGAGAATTATGCGGGAGAGCGACAGAAAGAACAAATCGGAGATGATGGAGGACGCCCGCCCTCCACATTAAACCGGCGTCACGCGCAGGCTCATATCCACGGCCACAGCCGAATGGGTCAACGCTCCGACCGAGATAAAATCCACTCCCGTCTCGGCATAGGCCCGCACGTTCTCCAAGCCAATGCCTCCGGCACACTCCACGGGAATGCGCCGCTCGGCCCGGGCACAGCGCGCGACCGCTTGCTTGACCTGGTCCACCGCCATGTTGTCCAGCAGCACAGCCTCGGCACCATGAGCCAGCGCATCTTCCAATTCCGCCAGCGTCCGGACTTCCACCTCGATGGGCTGCGATCCGCGCCGGTTGCGGTGGGCCCGTTCCAGCGCGGCCGCGATGCTTCCCGCCAGCGCAATGTGATTGTTCTTGATCAGCACTCCGTCGGAAAGATCCAGCCGATGGTTTTGCCCGCCGCCGCAGCGCACTGCGTACTTGTCGAGGATCCGCAACCCGGGCGCGGTCTTCCGGGTGTCGAGGATGCGTGCCCGGGTCCCGGAAACCGCATCCACGAATTTGCGAGTCAAGGTGGCGATGCCGCTCAACCGCTGCAAAAAGTTGAGGATCACGCGCTCGCAGGAAAGCACCACGCGCGCATTGTGCCTCAGCACCGCGATGGTCTGGCGCTCGTGCAGGCGTACTCCATCGAAAATTTCAGGATGGCTGGTGACCTCGTAGTGCGAAGTCACAGCTCCATCCAGCAGCGCATAAACGTCCAGGATGCGGGGCACGCAGCCCAATCCCGCGAGAATGCACTCCTGTTTTGCGATGATGGTGCCCGAGGCGCGCTGCCCGGGATCAATGCAGGCGTAGCTGGTGGCATCGCTGGTGGCGCGGTCCTCCAGCAATGCGTTCTCGACAATCCCGGTAATCCGCCGGCCGTTCCAATCCATAATTCGTTATATCTGGGAACTGAGAACTGACAACTAACAACCGTTCTTCCAATTTCCCGTTCCCAATCTCATTTCCCGCTCCGCCCCAGCTGGTCAAGGCTGCTCCGGACCTTCTCCCGCAAAACTTCCAGCTCGGCCAGTCGCTGTCGCATGCCTTCCACTACCTTGGCCGGAGCCTTGGCCAGAAATTGCTCGTTCCCCAGTTGCCGGGTGCTACTGGCAATCTCTTTCTCCATCTGCTCCAGTTCCTTGGTGAGGCGCTGCCGTTCCGCGGCCACGTCAATTTTCTTTTCGTAAACTACGTGGACATCGAATCGCGCCGTGGATCGCGCCCCAGCCAGTTGCGACAATGAGGTCTCTACAAAAGTTACACTCTCCACGCCGGCCAGCCGCTGGATCGCGCTTTGATTCTGTTCCAAGAGCGACTTGATCTCCGCATCCTGGGAATAAACCTGGATGGGAACTTTCTGCTTTTGCTCGACTTTCAATTCAGCCCGCAAATTGCGCACGCTGACGATCAGGTCCTGCACGATCGCCATATTCGTTTCCGCCGCCAGGTCGAACTGCTGCTCATCGGCTTGCGGGTAAGCGGCCAGCGCGATTGATTTCAGCGGCGGGTGACCATCGTAAACCGCGTGCCATATTTCTTCCGTGATAAATGGCATGACCGGATGCAGAAGCCGCAGCGATGCTTCGAACAAACTGACCAGATTGCCGCACGCGACCCCGGCAGATGCCTGCTCAGCGTCGTTTTGGGGCGCGAGGCGCGGCTTCATCAGTTCGATGTACCAATCGCAGAAATCGCCCCAGAAGAAATCATAGATGCGGTTCGCCGCTTCATGGAAGCGATACGTCTGCCAGGCCTCATTGACGTCTTTGGTCACCCGGTGAAAGCGGGAAAGTATCCAATGATCTTCGAGCGTCAAGGGCTGGAACCCGGGAACGCCCATGTGGGGCCGGGTCTCCGACCCGGCCAGGGCGGGTCGAAGACCCGCCTCCAGCCCTTTGAGAAATTCCTGCTGCTTCCAGACCCCGGCCTGCTCGGCCCGGTCCACATTCATGAACATGAACCGCGCCGCATTCCATATCTTGTTGGCGAACGCCCGGTAGCCGTCGGTACGGCTCTCGCTGAATGCAATGTCGGTTCCCGGGGCCGCCATGGCCGCGAGCGTAAAGCGGGTCGCGTCCGTTCCGAAGCGCTGAATTATTTCCAGCGGATCAATCACGTTCCCCTTGGTCTTCGACATCTTCTGCCGGTCAGCATCGCGCACCAGCGCATGGATGTAAACCTGGCGGAAGGGCACGCTGTCATCTTTCTTGTCCGCCCAGCCGCTGGCCTGCTTCAGCGCCGGGTCCTGCTGGTGGCCCTTCATGAAGTGGCAGCCGAACATGATCATGCGCGCCACCCAGAAGAAGAGGATCTCGTACGCGGTGATCAACAGCGTCGTGGGATAGAAAACTTCCTGGTCGCGCGTCTTCTCCGGCCAGCCCAGCGTGGTAAACGGCAGCAGTCCGGACGAAAACCAGGTGTCCAGCACGTCGGTGTCCTGTTTCAGTTCCGATTCCCCGCACTTCGAACACTTTGCCGGGGCCTCGCGGGCAACAATAATCTCTCCACACTTGCAGTGCCACGCCGGAATACGATGCCCCCACCACAACTGCCGCGAGATGCACCAGTCATGGATGTTGTGCATCCAGTTCAGGTAGATCTGCTTGTAGTTCTCCGGAACAATCGTGATCTCGCCGTTCTCCACCACTTCTGTTGCCCGGTCGGCCAGCGGCTTGATCTTGATGAACCACTGCGTCGATAGCCGCGGCTCGACGACGGTCCCGCAGCGATCGCACTTCCCGATCGCAATGGTGTAATCTTTCTCGCCAACCAGAAATCCCTGTGCCCGCAAATCTTCGAGCACACGCTCCCGTGCGGCATAGCGGCTCAATCCCGCGTATGGACCGGCGTTCTGGTTCATGTGAGCGTGCTCGTCCATCAGATCGATCTGCGGCAGGTTGTGACGCAGACCGGCCTGAAAATCATTGGGATCGTGCGCCGGTGTCACTTTCACCGCGCCGGTGCCGAACTCAGGATTCGCCAGCTCGTCGGTAATGATCGGGATCTCCCGATTCATCAGCGGCAGCAGAACATTCTTCCCCTGCAGATGCTTGTAGCGTTCGTCTTTCTCGTTGACCGCAACGGCAGTATCACCCAGCATCGTCTCCGGACGAGTCGTCGCCACGACGATGAACTCGTCCGCGCCCACCACGGGATAGCGGATCTCAAACAGCTTGCCCTGCACTTCTTCGTGCTTGACCTCAAGATCGGAAATCGCCGTCTCGCACCGCGGACACCAGTTAACGATGTACTTCCCGCGGTAAATCAGCCCTTCTTCATACAGCCGGACAAAAACCTCGATCACGGCACGGGAAAGCCCGTCGTCCATGGTGAAATATTCGCGGTCCCAATCGACCGACGCCCCCAGCCGCTTCATCTGGTCGAGGATCGCGCCGCCATAATGCCGCTTCCACTCCCAGACGCGCTCGATGAACGCCTCGCGTCCCAGATCGCGCCGCTTCTTGCCTTCCGACGCCAGCTGCCGCTCCACCATCATCTGGGTCGCGATGCCGGCGTGGTCGGTGCCGGGCAGCCAAAGAGTCAGAAACCCGCGCATGCGGTGCCAGCGCACAATGATGTCCATCTGCGTCTGGTTCAGCATGTGCCCCATATGCAGCCGCCCGGTCACATTCGGAGGCGGAAGCAGCAGTGTGAACACTGGCCGCCTGCCATCTGATGTGGCGCGGGCGCCCCCGCCCGCGATACCCTGCGCGGAGTCCTCTGCCTTTGACGGCGTGGGCACGGAAAAAAGCTTCTCCCGGACCCAGTACTCGGCCCAGCGCGCTTCAATCGCGCCCGGCTCGTACGCTTTGGGAAGGTCGTGAGGCATTGAGTTCTAAACCGTCAGCACTCAGCTATCGGCTTTCAGCCAGAAGCTGATGGTCAAACTGCCCCGGTCGTCCGATCCGATTACACTGGTCAGGGGGCTGAAAGCTGAAGGCTGATGGCTGATAGCTGGTTCTTCGATATTACAGGCCGGAGAAAAGAGGGGTCAAACGCCTGCGGGGATAGGAGGTAGAGCGTTTTGAAACTGCCCTCGTTACCACTTCGTTAATAGGTCGGGCGCGTGGGGGACGGGCGATGGTTCCCAGCGGGGTCAATGGGTTCTATAAAAAGGGATGTCAAGAAAAAAGTTCTCCCTCGACCGGAGGCCGAGAAGATTTTAGTCTCGAGATCCAGCCCACTGACTGTAAGTGCCCCCCCGATTGCGTTCGAGAGGTTTTGCTCTGGCTTATTTGCC
>DATGYF010000246.1:0-4134 GCA_035298145.1 Terriglobales bacterium
CAAAGACAAAGTTCTTATGAATATTCTGCTGGGCACGGGAGTCTACCTCCTGGATTCCTGGCGCAATCGTATGGGCGGAACCATGGAAGACTTGAGGTCAAGGGCGCAGGACACGTATGAAACTGCCGCCGACCGGGTCAGCCGCGCCAGCGACGTCATTCGTGGCGAAGACAGCCACATCGTCGGCACCGCGACGGCCGCACTCCTGGGGCTGGGCATCGGCGTGGGCCTGGGTTTGTTGCTGGCGCCTGCGAGTGGAGAAGAAACCCGCAGCAACATAGCCAGCAAGGCCCGCGACATTCGCGAGCGGGTTTCCTCGCGCGCCCCAGCTGCCACAGGCACGTTCGGAGGATAAAAACCGGACATCGGGCGTCAGGCGTCGGACCTCGGCCTTCCGGGTCTGAGGTCTGAAGCCCGACGTCTGACGTCCGAAGTCTGACGTCCGAGGTCCGCCTCCCGACGTCCGCCTCACCTCCGCTTGTAGTGAATGGGCCAGACGACGGTCCAGGTCTTGCCGCCGTCTTTCGACCCTTCCCAACTCCAGTCGAACTCATCGGGGCTGATGTTTTTGAATACCATGCGCTGCAGGCCCTTGCTGCCGTCGGGACGCGTGGCCTCGCGCGCCAGAATCATCTTTCCGTCTCGGAATTCGCCCGCGAAATCGAGGTAGCCGCCTTCGTTGTCCACCCAGGTCTGCTTCCATTTGCCTGCCCGCACGTCGAAAATGGAAACGCTTCGCCCTCGCAGAGGCATGGCATCGCCCCCAGAGAAATTCTCCTCGACGACGCAGCCGTCCAGAATTCTCCGGATACTATTGGTTCCGTGAGCCGTCTCGCCCGGATTGTTTCCCGGCCAGGTCAGGTCCCATTCGCCCACCCAGAAGTCGAGTTGCTTCTGCTCCGGCTCTGAACAGGGTTTGGGTTGCGCTGTTGTGTTGCCCTGGCGGGCGACGGCTGTGCAGGTCAGGGTAAAAACAATCAGGGCAATTCGGAAATTTCTGCAGTTCAGGGTCATCGCTCCTCCCCGGATGTCTCTGGCATCAGACGGCGCGGGACAAAAAACGGTAGCGAACCGGCACCAGATCCCACAGACCACGCGGGGACAGCCGCCCCCGGCTGTCCGGCGGAGCAAAGCTCCGCAGTCTGTTCGATGGCAGCCCGCCGCGGTTCGCCCACCCCTGATTCTTGTGATAAACCTTTACCCTTGACCCTCGCGCACGCCATCTTTCTCTTTGCCGCCGGCATCGTCGGCGGGGCCTTGAACGCGGTGGCGGGCGGAGGCAGTTTCCTGACCTTTCCCGCTCTCCTCTTCGTCGGGGTGCCTCCTATTCCAGCCAACGCTACTAATGCGCTCGCTCTGTGGACAGGCGCGACCGCCAGCGGGGGCGCTTATCGGAACCGCCTGGATGTGCCCAGGAAAATGCTGGTACCCCTTCTGGCTGCCGGCGTCAGCGGCGGGGTTGGCGGTGCGTTCTTGTTGCTCCGAACTCCGGCCCACACTTTCATGCGAGTCCTGCCCTGGCTCATGCTGGGCGCGACGGTGCTCTTTATTTTCGGCAATAGACTGGCGCGCCGCCGTTCTGCAGACCATCGACATGAAGCCACGACCGCGGCCATCGTGGGTGCCTCGATCTTTGAATTGGTCATTGGTGTGTATGGCGGCTATTTCGGCGGCGGCATGGGCATTGTCAACCTGGCCATGATGTCGGCCATCGGCATGGCCGACATTCACGCTATGAATGCCCTGAAAAGCATTCTGGGAGTGGCCGTTAATGGCGTGGCGGCGACGGTGTTCGTCTTAAAGGGGGCGATCTACTGGCGGCAGGGCATAGTCGTGATCGCGGGCGCTCTGGTAGGCGGATACTTCGGCGCCCACTACGCGCAGAAGTTGCCTCAGGCCTGGGTACGAAGATTCGTGATTTTGGCGGGAACAGCGATGACCGTGTACTTCTTCGTAAGGGCCTACCTGTAGAAATTGCAGACCTCAGATTGCAGATCTCAGATTTGCCGGTCTGCCCCGCGACCGTCCAATCTGAAATCCGCAATCTTCAATCGCATTCTGCTTCGGCTACTGCAATGGCTCGGACATGTGCTCGTGCACGATCATCCATCTGCCCGCCTGCTTTTCAAAGATCAGCGTCCAGCGCAGCGTGGCCATTTCGTGTTTGCCGGCGGTGGTGAGCGCATCTTCCTTTACCGTGGCGGTGGTCCACGTCAGATTGCCGTCGGTGTGGACTTGGGCGTCATCGTTCAGGGTCAGCTTCAGGCTCTTGTATCCCTTCAGCAGTTCGGTCACGCCTTTCTCGTATTCAGCCCAATTGCTGTACTTCAGCGGGGCAATGTCGAAGAAGTTGTAGTCGCCGTGGTCATAGTACTGGGCCATGTCGGCGGCATTACCCGCGCTCCACCCGTCCAGAATTTTCTGCAGATAGGCCTTGTCCGGAGCTCCGGATGAGGTTGTTTTCTTGGGCCTGGGCGCAGCCAGAGTCGAAAAGCTGAGTGCGAGCACACAGAACAATGTGGTCAAAACGCGCTTGTACATTGAAGTTTCCTCCCATGCGGCGAGGAATTGTCGCACAGGCGAGCGGAAAGCTCAAAGCCCTCCGCGAAACACGTGGGGACAGCCGCCCTCGGCTGTCCAGCGGAGCAAAGCTCCGCTATTCTTCGTGCCGGCAAGCCGCTGTCGAGCTTTGCTCGACCAGGACAGCCGAGGGCGGCTGTCCCCACGTGGTCACCCCGGTTTCCTGGTTTGACGCTTTTCCACAGCGCACGCTAAAATGGTTGAGTTTGCCTGTACTCACGGCTCCGTTCTGGAGCCGTCCCGCATTCGTTGCCTAAAGCGCCGACGCGGAAAGCAAGCACAGGAAATTCAGCAGGTTCCCGGCAATCGCGCCAGGCCGCGACGGGCACAAGATTGGACGGAGGCATAAGTATGTACGCGGTCATCCGCGCCGGTGGTAAACAGTACCGGGTGGCGCCCGGCGATGTGATTCGGTTGGAGAATCAAGGCAACGGCACCGACGGGAAAATCGAGTTTAACGACGTGCTGGCCGTCTCCGGCGAGCCCGGCCAGATCGCGCGCCCCGAATCCAGCGCGCTCGTGACCGGTGAGGTGGTGGAACAGGGCCGGGGCGCGAAAATTCTGGTCTTCCATTACAAGCGCAAGAAGCAGTACAAGAAACTGCGCGGACATCGCCAGGGATATACCGCGGTCCGCATCACCGAGATCGCCTACGACGGCCAGAAATTTTCCGCTCCCGACCTCCCGAAGAAAGAAGCTAAGCCAAAGAAGGTCAAGCCGGTTGAGGTAGAACACGCGCCCAAAGTCGAGGCGAAGGCGGCCAAGAGTCCGGCAAAGAAAGCAGCGGCTAAAAAAGCAGCGCCCAAAAAGTCAGCGCCGAAAAAGAAAAAGTAGCGCCGGCGTCTCGCCGGCTGTCCGGCGGGCATCTTGCCCGCCGAGCGCAAGGCTGACGCCACCAAAATTTGAAACAAGAAATCAGAAACTGGAAACTGAAAATCAATGGCACATAAAAAAGGTCTGGGCAGTTCACGAAACGGACGCGACTCCAACGCGCAGCGGTTAGGCTTCAAGGCTTTTGGCGGACAAATCGTCCCCGGCGGCACCATTATCGTTCGCCAGCGGGGCACACGGGTCAAGCCGGGCCTCAATGTCGGTCGCGGCAAAGACGACACTCTCTTCGCCAAGATCAGCGGCCGCATCAAATTCCTCGACAAGGGTTCGATGGGCAAGTTCGTCATGATCGAACCTCTGGAAGCGAAGTAGCGTTCGGAAGATCAATGAGAGGGTCGCCTGAGAAATACGCGGCCCCAAGCCTCGGCGCGGGCCGGGGCATTTTTCTTTTAAGCTCTCAGCTGTCAGCTGGCAGTAGAGCCGTCAAACACTTCGCCGAGCTTTGCTCGGCCAGGACAGCCGGGGGCGGCTGTCCCCACGCGGTTTGTGGCTGGGCTGACCACCGACGACTGACGACTGACTACTGTGTTCATCGACGAGGCAAAAATCCGGGTCAAGGCCGGCGACGGCGGCAACGGCTGCATGGCTTTCCGCCGGGAGAAGTACGTCCCGCGCGGCGGCCCCTCGGGCGGCGATGGCGGCAAGGGCGGCGACGTCATCATG
>DATGYF010000247.1:0-7624 GCA_035298145.1 Terriglobales bacterium
GGAGGACGACTTCCCGCGCACTTCCACGCAGAAGCCGCGAACCAGCGCGATCCTGAAAGTTGTGCAGGCGCGGCGGGGGCCGGCGCTGGCCGGGCAAACCGGACTGGGTCCGCTGGCCGAATTGATTGCGCGGGTGAAAGGGAAGACTGCGGGGGAGTTGGGTCAGCAATCCAATCTGGAAGCTGATTTGAATCTGACTTCGCTCGACCGGGTGGAATTGCTGGGCGCTCTCGAGGACCGTTACCAGGTGGACCTGAGCGAGACCCGGTTCGCGGCGGTGCAGACGGTCGGCGATCTGGAGCGCCTGCTGCATGGCCAGCTTCCGTCGCGCGCGCCATATCATTATCCCGCCTGGGTGCAGCGTTGGCCCACCACGTGGGCGCGGCTGGCGGCGCACTATCTGCTCTTGCGTCCTGCTGTGTTTCTGCTGGGCTGGCCGCGTATTACGGGGCGGGAAAATCTGCGCGGGCTTCGTGGGCCGGTGCTGGTCGTCTGCAACCACATCGACGACGTCGATGTTGGCTTTGTGCAAACCGCGCTTCCTGCCCGCTTCCGGCATCGGCTGGCTACGGCTACCGGAGGCGAAGCGCTGGAAGCGCTGCGCACTCCGCCCAGCGGCCGGAGTTTACTGGGCCGAGTCTATGGCCGGGTGCAGTGGACCCTGGGAGTCTCGCTGCTCAATCTGTTTCCGCTGCCGCGCGAGGCTGGTTTCCGCGAGAGTTTTGCCTACGCTGGAGAATCCGTCGATCGTGGTTACAGCATTCTGGTTTTTCCCGAAGGGCACCACACCACGGACGGCAAGATTCGTCCCTTTCGCGCCGGCGTGGGACTGCTGGCTAACAACCTGTCGATAGCGGTCGTCCCCATGCGGATCGACGGACTCTTCGAATTGAAAAAAGCCAAGAGGAAATTTGCGCGGCCGGGAGAGATACAGGTGAAAATCGGCGCCCCGTTGCGATTTCCACGGGACCGTGCTCCGGAGTGGATTGCCGCTGAGTTGCACAAGGTGGTGGAAAACTTGTAAGAGCCGGAGTTCTGACCTTGTTTATCGATCTTGTTACCGTGTGGACAAACCTGCCGAATGGCCTCCGCATCAGAGTGATAGCGTGTAGTATTTTTGCAGGTGGTCGAGAAGGAATCGGCTAGGGACGGGACTTTCCTCGTCCGCGCAGTCAGTCGCAAATAAGAATTTAAGCGGAGGTCGCAAGACATGCATTTCGATCTGAAACAGCTATCCCGAGTGGCAACGGCTTTTCTGCTGGCCATGGTTTTCGTCCTTCCCCAGAATTTGGTGGCAGAAGGTGCGGCCCACCTCGTGAGCCCTTCTGACCTGCAGCGGGCAGCGGTGCAAGCCTCGAACCTGCGGCAGCAGAATGCGGAGCAGGTGCGGCAATTCTTCTCGTCCCCGAAGGCGGAACAGGCATTGCGCTCCGCGCACATGAACCCGGAGCAGGTGAAGAACGCCGTTTCCACGCTGGATGATGCTGAGCTGGCACGGTTGGCTTCACGAACCCAAAAGGCGCAGGCTGATTTCGCCGCCGGCTCCCTGAGTGATCGCGACCTTATCATCATTCTGGTGGCGGTTGCGGTTCTCATTTTGATCATCGTTGCAGTTCGCTAGGTCTTCCACGATGTTGGGCCACGCGGTCAGGATCGGGGGCCTGCTGCTCGGGGTCTGCGGGGTGCTCCTGGCCGCGGACCTTCCGGGCGTCTGGCTGGATGTCCCGTTCGTAAAGCAGGAAAAAGATGGCTGCGGAGCAGCCAGCATTGCCATGGTGATGCAATACTGGCAGGCGCAGCAGGGTCAGCCGCCAAACCGCGCCTCCAACGCGGTCCACATCCAGCGTGCACTCTATTCGGCTAAAGCCCACGGCATCTATGCCTCCGATATGGAGCGCTACTTCCGGGAGCAGGGGTTCCGCACGTTTACAATTCGCGGAGAGTGGGAAGACCTCCAACAGCATCTCGCCAAGGGACGCCCCTTGATCGTTGCCCTGAAGCCCTCGGGCGGCGGCGTTCTGCATTATGTGGTGGTCGCGGGACTGGGACTGGAAACTGTGATGGTCAACGACCCGGCCCAGCGCAAGCTTCTGCAACAGGACCGGTCGAGCTTCGAACGGGAATGGAACGCGGCCGGAAAATGGACGCTGCTGGTATTGCCTCAAAACCCATCACGCTGATCCCAGCCTTTGTTGTTCTTTTCTTTTTGAGCTTTGCTGCCCACGCGGTCGCGCAAACTTCGGACCGCGACTTGCTCGAACGGCTGCGGGAGTTGACGGCAGAACAGAATTGGCAGGAAGTGATAGTCCTCGCCGAGTCAGCGCGCGCCCCTTCGGCTGATCTCGATTTCTATTACGGCACGGCATTGGCCCAGCAGGGTCGCTGGGAAGACGCTCAGCGTACATTCTCGGCTGGAGCCCGGCTGCAGCCCGGCGACAAGCGGTTTCCTCTGGAACTGGCGGGCGTGGCATTCAGGCAGAAGAGATATCCGGCCGCGGCGCGCCACCTGCGGCGGGCCTTGCGTCTCGATCCCACCGATGCGTATGGCAACGATTTTCTTGGCACCCTCTATTTTCTGCAGGGGAACATCGCGGCTGCGCTGAAGTACTGGAATCGCTTAGGCAAGCCACAGATTGTTGACGTACGAAGCCAGCCCACGCCGGAAGTGAATTCCGCCCTGCTCGATCGCGCCATGGCTTTCGCGCCGGCCGGCATTCTGCGCCTGCCCGACCTGCTGACTACCGAAGCCCGTGTCGATGGACTGGAAATATTCTCCCGCTACCAGTTTGATTTGCAGGCCCGCGACGACGGCAAGTTTGACATTCTCTTCCGCAACCGTGAGCGCGACGGATGGGGACAGGGCACCCTGGAAAAACTGTTTCTGCTGTTCCGGGGCCTGCCCTTTCAAAGCATCACTCCGGAGATCTACAACCTGCGCCATCAGGCCATCAACTTCGTCTCCATGTATCGCTGGGACGCGGAGAAGCGCCGGTTGCTGGCGCGACTCTCAAGCCCGTTCCAGGCGAATCCTAAATTTCGTTACGCATTGACTGCTGACCTGCTCAGTGAAAACTGGGACGTCAGGAATTCATTCCAGGGTCCGGCCCCGGTGTTGGAAAGTTTCAACATGCGGAGGGAGGCCGTGGGGGTGGACTTCGCTGCTTTCGAAAGCGGGCGCTGGCGGTGGTCCGCGGGGGCGGAACTTTCGCATCGTGATTTTCGCAGCATAAGTGCGGGAACGGCTTTGGCTCCCAGCCTGCTTACCAAGGGGTACCAGCTCAAACAAATCGCAAAGCTAGATGCCGGGCTCTGGCGATTGCCGGAGCGGCGATTGACCCTCGAGGGCGGTGTGTCGTCACAGCTGGGGCGCATCTGGTCGCGACCCTCCCACTCATTCGAGAAGTTGCAGGGCTCACTCCGGCTGCACTGGTTTCCGCAATCACAGGGCGACGACTATGAAATACAGCACCGGATCAGAGCGGGCAAAACCTTCGGAGATGTTCCCTTCGACGAACTCTTCATGCTGGGCCTCGAGCGCGACAACGATCTCGAGATGCGCGGGCACATCGGGACCCGTGACGGCAGAAAGGGTAGCGCCCCGATGGGCCGAAATTATTTCCTGTCCAACTGGGAAGCAGACAAAAATCTCTATCGTAACGGGATCTTTACGGTCAAGCTGGGGCCATTTCTGGATGTCGGCAAAATCACCGACGCCTCCGCCGGATTGGGTTCACAGAAGTGGTTGTGGGACCTGGGGGCGCAAGCGACGGTGCGCGTGTTCGGAGTCGGAGTGGCCTTTTCCTACGGCAAGGATTTGCGCTCCGGGAACAACGCCTTCTATGTCTCCATGCGGTAGCAGCACGAACCACGTGGGGACGGGCGCCCCGCCCGTCCTGGTCGAGCGCAAGCTCGACAAGCTTTTTGCCTCGATCCGAATCTCGCGGAGCTTCGCTCCGCCAGGACGGGCGGAAGCGCCCGTCCCCACGTGGTTCGTGGCGGTTGAAGATGCGCGCTATAATGTGGTCATGAAAAACGGATCAATTTCTTCTGCCATCGCTCTGTGTTTTTTTCTTGCCCTGTCGCTCGCGGCCGAGGCCAAGACCACGGTTGAACTGAAAGATGCGCAGGGCAAAAACGTAGGAACGGCGGTGCTATGGAGTAAGGGAGCATCGTCGGGCGTATCCATGGAACTCAAGCTTCATGACCTTCCGCCCGGAGTGCATGCCTTGCACTTCCACCAGAAGGCGCAGTGCGATGCGCCGGACTTCAAGTCGGCCGGCCCTCATTTTAATCCTGAGGGAAAGAAGCATGGCCTGGAGAATCCCGAAGGCCACCACGCCGGAGACATGAACAATTTCACCGTTAACGCCAAGGGCAAAGCCAAGTTCAAAGTGGTGAACAAGGACGTAACTTTGGGCGACGACAGCCACTCCTTATTCAGCAACGGCGGCACGGCGTTGGTGATTCATGCCAAGGCAGACGATATGAAGTCTGACCCGGCGGGAAACGCGGGTGACCGTATTGCGTGCGGCGTAATCACAAAATAGCTGCAAATAACACAGTTTGAACAGGTTATGCACAGTTAACAGGCCCAAGAATACAGTGAAGACCCGATAGACCATGTAGTTTTCGCTTCTGGACCTCACCGCGGGCACGAAATTGGGCGGAAAATGTTTAAGGTCTACGCCGGGGACGCCAACGTCCCAGGTCCGAGGTCAGGCGTCCGAGATCCGAAGCCCGACGCCCAGGTCCTCAGTCATAGCATCCCTCCACCTGCCACTGCCCGTTGAGCAAATCCCGGACCAGGCGATAGAGCGTGATGCCGGTTGCTTCCTGTAACGCGATGTCCCACTCGTCGCGGGCCCATCCTTCCTGTTCCCACCAGTCTCCGGAAGTGCGCCAGGGACCCGCAGCCCAGAGGATTTCCCCGCAGATGTTCTTGCGCCTGGAGCAAGCAATGCGCACCGGCCTGCCTTCCTGCAGGGTTACCGTGGCGCGCACCGGTGGGCGGAAGATGCGCATGGCGGTGACCGCGACTTCGTTTTGTTTTTGAGGTTCCTCGCGCTTGTCATTCCGCAATGTCTTGGGTTTGCGGGCCGTCTGCTCCTGCCTGGGGTTAGGGGCAAAATGCTGCATGCGAAATGCTTCCGGACGGTGTGTGTCCAGCAGTTGCAGCGATCCCACTTTGTTTTGACCAACAATCCCCGCAATCCTTGCCAGCGTGAGCTCGAGTTTTTCCGGCTCTGGAGAAGGAGGCAGGAACAATCCACTCTGCGCTGCCCGCGGCCGCACCGGTTCCGCCGACAAGTGGACCTTCACGATGGGGGCGCCGGGTGGATGAGCATTCAAATCAAGCTGCAGCAGCTTGAGGAAAATTTTGGCATCCAGCAGGGGAACAGGGAGGCGCAGGGTGCGGTGGAAATTCTGTCGAGCTTGCGCGCGCCCAGGATGGGCGGGGGCGCCCGTCCCCACGTGGTCCAAGGTCAGGGTCAGATTTAATTCCTGGGTTGCTAAAGCCCGAGCGCCCAGTCGGGCGCATAGCTGATCCAGCAAACGGCCCAGCAGAAACGCCAGCGGTTCGAGCAGCACCAGGGGATATTCCAGCTCAATGGCCTCTTCGAAAACCAGCGGCGGCTCGACTGGAACCAGCGAGCGCGAACTGCAGCCGCGCGCCAATTGTTGCAGGCGAATGCCTTCCTGCCCCAGGCGCTCGCTCAACGCGATTTCAGGCAATGCGGCCAGAGCGCGAAGATTTCGGATCCCCCAGCGCTCGAGCACGTCCAGAGTCTGGAGATCGTGACCTCCGGTAAACAACACTTCCAGAGGAAGATTGCCCAACTGCTCGGCTTCTCTTCCCTGGGGAATCACGACCACCCCGGAAAAGCCGAGAGCAGCGAGCACGGCGGTGTCCGGATTGGAGGCCACGGCAACGTTGGTTTCGAGGCCCAGGTCGGAAGCACGGCGCGCCACATCGCGCGCGATTTTCGGCAGCGGGCCGAAAAGCGGCTCCAGGCCGGCGAGGTCGAGAAGCACAGTGTCACAACCCGCATCCTGCACTCGCGGTGAAAATGACTGGGCGCAATCGAGCAAGGCAGCGTGGGCGGCAGCCTCCTGTAATAAAGAGCGTGGGCGCAGCACAAGATCAGAGCAGGCTTCCACCTGAATTTTTGTCATTCCCGCCGAAACTCCAGCGTGGCGGGCTTTTTCATTCAAAGCAAAAACCGTTTGCAGCGGTGCTTTGCCTTCGAGTACGGCCAAAGCTTGTGAACGCAAGCTGAGTTCGGCGCGCAGCAGGGCCTCGACCGGAAAGTCAGGAACGAAGATGCAGGCAAAGGCAGTCATTCTGGTCGTCAGTCATCAGTCGTCGGTCGTCAGAAATTCGTAGCACCGGCGTCCCGCCGGCTGTCGCGAGGGCGTCTCGCCCTCGCGGCGGAACCGGCCCCGTAGGGACAGATGTCCGCATCTGTCCAATCGAGCGCAGGTTCTGCATGCACCAGACTAGCGGAGCTTCGCTCCGCCGGGCAGATGAGGACATCTGCCCCTACGTGACCGAGCTACGCCATCCGCACCGCTTTGGTGGCGAATGTCGCAGTGATGCCTTGCGCCGGTTTTCGCTGCAGGCGCGAACGCAACAGCTCTCCTGCAACGCGCAATCCATCCAGAAGTTGTGCGTGGGCCGGCGAAACTCCGCTTTTAACTGATAACTGAGAGCTGAGAGCTGAAAACTGCCTCTCCGCCTGCAGCTTGATCAGCAGGGAAGCGCAAGGCGGAGCGCAGGGCTCCTGGGCCACCACCAGCAGCACAGTGGCCGTGGGTTCGACGGCGCGCTGAAAGCGAAACCAGGAAGCCAGCGGAATCCGCCGCGCCGCCGCGTCCGGCACATCGCCAAGATCAATGGCCACCAGGCCAAAGCCCCCGCTCTGCAGGAGCAGGTCAGTGACGCGCAGCGCCTGCTCGAGAGAGCGGGCGTCGGACCTCGGACCTCGGACGTCGGACGTCGGGCGTCGGGCGTCGGGCGCCGGGCGCCGGGCGCCGGACCTTACCCCTAAGCTCGAGGGGTTGATGTCCGAAGTCCGAGGTCCGAAGTCCGACGCCTGAGGTCCGGCGCCTGAGGTCCGAGGTCTGACGTCCGACGCCCGGCTGCAGCGGATCCACAGCAACCTTTCCAGCTCAACCCCCGCGGCCGCAGCCGAGACTGCATCGAGCGCGTCCGTGGTGTCCACCAGGGCGCAGACTTCCTGACGCCGGGTAGCCGCCGCCAGGGCGGCCAGCAGCACGCTGGTGCGCCCGGAAGAAGCCGGTCCGCAAATTTCGCTCAGACATCCCCGCGGCAGCCCACCGGCAAGCTCATCGATCTCGCCAATTCCGCTGGAGACCATCTCCGGCGCCGGCCGCACCTCCAGCCGAGAGCCCGCAGTTACCCCGGCCAGCTTGGGCAATGCCGCCAGCCGTTGTAAAACCAGCACCGGCTCCTTCTTTGCAGCAAAGACAACAGCGCCCGAGGGGGCGGAAAAAGCCAAGGAAGACATTCAGGGACCTCAATATTTCAGGGAACGCCGGGGCGGCTGCCCGGGGCTGCGAATCGCAGTTTCGCTTTTTATTCGCTAAAAGAAATTAGCTCCAG
>DATGYF010000248.1:0-2228 GCA_035298145.1 Terriglobales bacterium
GCAACGTTACGTCGATCTGGTGATGAATCCGGAAGTGCGCGAGGTGTTTATCAAGCGCAGCAAGCTGGTGCAATCGCTGCGGCGCTTCATGGACGGTCAGGGATTCGTCGAAGTGGAAACGCCGATGATGCAACCGATCGCCGGCGGGGCGGTGGCGCGGCCGTTTGTCACTCACCACAACACGCTCGACATGGACCTGTTTCTGCGCATCGCTCCGGAGTTGTATCTGAAGCGGCTGACCGTGGGGGGCTTTGACCGGGTCTATGAAATCAATCGCAACTTCCGCAATGAAGGGCTGGGCTGGCGCTGGAATCCTGAGTTCACCATGCTCGAGTTCTACCAGGCCTACACCGACTACCGGGGCGTGATGGACCTGACCCAGCAACTGATTGAGCAGGCCGCGAAAGATGTGACCGGCGGGACGAAAGCCAAGTGGGGCGACGACGAAATTGATTGGGCCGGGCCGAACTGGCGGCGGATGACGATGCGGGAAGCCATCATTCGGTACTGGCCGGAGGCAGCGGGCGCGAAGCCCCAGATGCCGGATTTCGCGTCGGCCGAGGCAGTGGAGGCGCTGGTGAAACGCTTCAACTCCGGCCATGCGCACGTGGCTTACGATCCCAAGCAACCGGCTGGAAAAACGATCGCGGCGCTATTCGAGGCTGCCGCGGAAGAGCACCTGATTCAGCCAACGATTATTTACGAGTTCCCTACCGCGGTATCGCCCCTGTCCAAGCAAAAGGCAGATGAACCCGACTGGACTGAGCGCTGGGAAATTTTTGCCGGGAAGATGGAGATTGCCAACGGCTTCAGCGAATTGAACGATCCCGAGGACCAGCGCCGTCGCTTCGAACAGCAACTGCAAGAGCGAGAGCGCGGCGATGAAGAAGCCCATCAAATGGACGAGGACTACATTCGAGCCCTTTCGTATGGCATGCCGCCGGCCGGCGGTGTGGGCGTCGGGGTGGACCGACTGGCGATGCTGCTGACTGATTCGCATACCATCCGGGATGTGATTCTGTTTCCCGTGCTCCGGCCCGAAAAGGCGTTAACCACGGAGGACACAGAGGACACGGAGCCGTAGGGTTCACATGAGCGCGAAATGGATTAGGGCACCTTCGGCGCTCTCGGAATATACCAGTACACTGCTAGCCGAAGCGGGAACCGTAACGTCTAAACGGCGAGAGGATCATCAGACCATGAAACTACTCTTTGTCTGTCTAGTTTTGACTCTTTCCCTTTGTGCCTTGTCGCAAGAGCCGAAGAAGGCGCCAACACTCAAGAGCATTCTGCTGGAACAACTGCGAACCACTCACAACCAGAAGGAATGGTTTGTGCCTGCGAATACAGCGGTGGAGGGACTAACCGCGGAGCAGGCCAGCTGGCAGGACGGCAAGGGAAATCACTCCATTGGTCAGCTCGCCAATCATCTGGTGTTCTGGAACCAGGAGGAGCTGGCAAAATTCAAGGGCGAGCCTCCGGTGAAATTCAGCGGCGACAATAACGAAACCTTTAACAATTTCGACAGCAAAAAGTGGGCGGCCACGGTGCAGCAACTCGACCAGTTACTGACGGACTGGGAAAAGGCCGTCGAAGCCGCGGATGAGAAGAAGCTGGAATCGTGGTATTCCATCATCGCGCACATCGGAACGCACAACGCATACCACATCGGACAGATCATTTATATTCGCAAGCTGCAGGGCTCCTGGGACCCGGAGAAGGGAGTCAAATAGAATTGGGAGGCTGGATGCGCCATTGTCTGCTGGCTGTCGCGGTGGTCGTTGGTGTTTCAATTGCAATGCCGGCCCAACAACCGGCATGGCCGCCGTCGTCAAACTACACTACTCTGGAGCTGTGGCCGCACGGCGCGCCTGGCGGTCAGCCCAATCCTGCCGCCGAGATGAATACCACTACTGCCAAAGACCACGTGGTGGCGGGCCGGCCGGTGTACCGTGTGGGCAACGTTTCGAGGCCGACGCTCACGCTCTATCCGGCAAAGGCCAACAGCACGGGCGCGGCGGTGGTGGTTTTTCCCGGAGGCGGATACCGCATTCGCGCCATTGATCTCGAAGGAACCGAGGTGTGCGACTGGCTCAACTCCATCAACGTCACCTGCGTGCTTCTGAAATACCGCGTGCCGGATTCCGGGCCCTATCCCAAATCACCGGCTGCGCTGCAGGACGCACAACGAGCACTCGGCATGGTTCGCACCCATGCGGCGGAGTGGC
>DATGYF010000249.1:0-2081 GCA_035298145.1 Terriglobales bacterium
TCCCACACAAAGGCATCGAACACGCGCTTGATGTCGAACCCCAGGCGTTGATAGAGCGTTACCGCGCGGGCATTAGCTTCCGTCACCGTGAGCGACAGGATGGAGAAGTTGCGCTGGCGCAGGTTTCCGGCGGTGGCTGCGATCAATAACTCGCCCAGGCCATGCGAACGGTAGTCGGGGAGCACACACACCTGGGTGACGTGCCCAACGTCCTGGCGCACCCGGGAGCAGAGAATAAGTCCGATCAGGCTTCGCGCCCGCTTGTGCACCGCCACAAACGATCCCTCGGGATCAAAGGTGCCGCATCCCGGAAAGCGCACTATGTTATTCAGGAAACGGAGTGACCCGCTCAGGGTGCGATACTGATCGTTGATTTCCGAGTCCACGTGACCGCGGTAAGCGCTGGTGATTAATGCTGCGGCCGGCTGGTAGTCATGCTCTGCCCACCGCCTGATCTCGATTTCAGGGTCCAGAGGCGGTATTGGTCGGGGCATGCTGTCCAGTGGGAACACCATGAAAAGCCGTGGGTGCCGTTGAAACCCCTGCTCCAAAAAGGGCCGTGCCACCACGCCAGCCTCGTGCACCAGTAATTGCGCTTCCACGCGATGAATGCCGGGTGACTGTTGCAGGGTCTCAATCACATGCAGCAGCAGTCGTGATTCCACTTCGTGCGGATCGGGCAAACGTTCCCCATTGGCCACGAACAGGTCGCCAATTACACCCTTGCTGCCTTCGTAAACGAAGAACGCGTAGCCGATGATGCGGCCGCGTTCAACAGCGGCATAACCGGGCAGGATCTTGGCATCCACATAGCGCAAGATCATCTCGGCAGAGCCGCTGTAATCCCAGGAGAGCAGGCGCGACCATTCCCGGACCTCGTCCTCCAGCAGAGGACGCAGATCGACAGAGGAAAAGTGTCTGAGGTCGAGAATCTCCACCTGGAGGCTCCGTGAGGGTTCCGGCTTGCTAAGCGCGCTCATGGCGGGCTGCGAACAGCGAGTTTAGTGCTTCCTCCGGCAGCTAGGCAAACGGGGGGACAAGGATGGGTAACAGCGAACAGCTTCTAGCTTCTGGCTCCTAGCTTCTAGCTCATACGTCTTCTCCCTGGACAATTCGGGCCCTGCGGGGCCGAATTTTCCACGAAGTATTCAGAGCCAGAAGCCGGAGGTTATGAGCTAGAAACCCTTCGCCGCCACCCAATAGTAATCCATGCCCTGCGCCGCCAAGCTTCCCAGATAGGTGACCCGCCGCCCGGGGGTCCACTTTGCGATATTTTTCTGCCACGCTGCCGGCGTGATCAACAGATGCTCGCCAGAGGGAACGTCGCCGGCTTCATAACGCGCAATTTTCTGATTGCGATAGAAATGGAGACCATATTCAGTCTCGCGTGACAGCCGCAGAATCGCCAGGGGAAGCGACCGGTTATCCACCCGGCTGATCTCCTGAGCCAGTGGACGCGCCGAAAGCGTGGCATCAAGCGCTGGGGCCCCCAGCCGCAAGACAGCGGCTACCGCGAGTACCGCAGGAACCAATGTGACGAAGCGCAACAGGCGAAGACAGGGCGGGCGGCGCAGTGTGAACGCGATTCCAATCGCCAGCACTGCCGCAATTCCGGCCGAGATCGCAGCCGCCCGGCCCCAGGGCAGGCGGTGCTGAAATACGATGTACTGCATCATCAGCGCCGCCACCACCGGCAGGGCCGCGACCATGGAATGCAGGACAGTGAGTACCAGGCTCGGGGGATCGTCAACGCTGACGTGGCGCCGAACATATTCCGCCAGCAGCAGCGTGCCTGCCGGAAGGGCCGGCACAATGTAGCCCGGCAATTTCGATTCGGAAAAAGAAAAGAATAGGACCGGAACGATCAGCCAGATCACGAGAAACGCCGGCAGCGCATCTTCCGACTGAAACAACTCTTTCTTTTCTCCCCACCATGCGCGAATGGTTTCCGCCATGGTGGCGATGACAAACACGGTCCAGGGAACAAGTCCGAGCAGGGCGACGGGCAGGTAATACCAGAAGGGCTGAGTATGGTGATAAAGATCTTTTCCGAATCGTGCCAGGTTGTGTTCCAGAATGAA
>DATGYF010000250.1:0-1789 GCA_035298145.1 Terriglobales bacterium
CTCTCAACCATCGACTCTTACGGAGGAAATGAATGCGCTCAGGCGCCCGGCTCTGCTTGCTAGCACTCTCCAGTTTCCTGCTTCTCGCCGCATCATCCGATACTGAACCACCTCTGCAGGGTTATTCCGCGGCTTCGTCCCGCATCCAGCGGGAGTGGGAAACCAAATTCCGCGCCATCCCTGAGCCCCAGAACCAGCGCGACTACATGCAGCGCCTCTCCGCCCACCCCCACCATGTAGGCTCGCCCTATGACAAGGACAACGCGGAGTGGATGCTGGCCAAATTCAAGGAGTGGGGCCTGGAG
Organism: Terriglobales bacterium; assembly: GCA_035298145.1. Taxonomy (GTDB): domain Bacteria; phylum Acidobacteriota; class Terriglobia; order Terriglobales; family Acidobacteriaceae; genus JAIQFF01. The sequence continues at coordinate 306 of DATGYF010000250.1, forward strand.
GCAAACATCGAGACTTTCGACGTGCTGTTTCCCACGCCAAAAGTGCGCGTCGTCGAACTGCTCGAGCCCACAAAATTCACCGCCAAACTGCAGGAGCCGGTGCTGGCCGTCGATTCCACGTCCAACCAGCAGGCCGAACAGCTTCCCACCTACAACGCCTACTCGGCAGATGGCGACGTTACCGCGCCGCTGGTGTACGTCAACTACGGCACCCCGGATGACTACGAGCAACTGGCGCGCATGGGGGTGTCTGTCAAGGGCGCAATTGCCATCGCGCGCTATGGAAATTCCTGGCGCGGCATCAAGCCCAAAGTCGCGGCCGAGCATGGCGCGGTCGGATGCCTCATCTATTCCGATCCCGCAGACGACGGCTATGCGCAGGGCGACGTTTTCCCCAACGGCGCCTGGCGCCCGCGCGACGGCGTACAACGCGGCAGCGTCATGGACATGCCTCTTTATCCCGGCGATCCGCTCACACCCGGCGTCGGCGCCACGAAAGACGCGAAACGCCTCGACCTGAAAGATGTAAAGACCATCACCAGGATTCCCGTGCTGCCCATTTCCTACGCCGACGCGCAACCGCTGCTGGCCGCCCTGAAGGGAGAAGTCGCGCCCGAGGCCTGGCGCGGTTCCCTGGCCCAGACCTATCACGTGGGACCCGGGCCGGCGAAGGTTCACCTCAAGGTGCAGTCCAACTGGGACATCAAGCCGCTCTACGACGTCATCGTAAGAATCCCCGGCTCCACCAACCCCGACGAGTGGGTGGTGCGCGGCAATCATCATGATGCCTGGGTAAACGGCGCCGAGGACCCGATCTCGGGCACGATCGCCCTCATGGAGGAAGCGCGAGGCCTGGCAACCTTGCTCAAGCAGGGCTGGAAACCCGGGCGCACCATTATTTATTGCGTGTGGGATGGCGAGGAACCGGCCCTGCTCGGCTCGACCGAGTGGGGCGAAGCTCATGCCGACGAACTTCGCCGCCATGCCGTTGCCTACATCAATAGCGACGGCAACGGCCGCGGCTATCTCTCGATGGGAGGATCACACTCACTGGAGAAATTCATCAACGGCGTGGCCCGGGACATTCAGGACCCCGAGAAAAAAATCCCGGTGTGGAAGCGGGACCAACTCAAGGCGATTGCCGATGCCAAGACTCCCGACGAGCGCAAGGAAGCCCGCGACCGGGGCGACCTGCGCATCAATGCTCTGGGCTCGGGATCGGACTGGACCGTCTTTCTCGATCATCTCGGCATCGCGTCGTTGGATTTGGCCTACGGTGACGAAGACGGCGGCGGAATTTACCACTCCATCTACGACGATTTCTACTGGTACACCCATTTCTCCGACACCGACTTCAGTTATGGACGCGCTCTCTCGCAGACCGCGGGAACCGCGGTTATGCGACTGGCCGACGCTGACTTGCTGCCCTATGATTTCACCGGGCTGGCGGATACCATCCATAAATATCTCGACGAACTGCAAAA
>DATGYF010000251.1:0-2813 GCA_035298145.1 Terriglobales bacterium
GCCACTCCCCAGCGCACGGCCGATAAACGATGGACCGCGCCCACTCCAATAATCGCCCCGGTAATCGTATGCGTGGTACTGACCGGAATACCCGCCAGGGCCGTGCCGAACAGGGTCAAAGCCCCGGCGCTCTCTGCGCAAAATCCACCCAGAGGCCTCAGTTTGGTAATTTTCGAACCCATTGTATGGACAACGCGCCAGCCCCCGAAGTATGTGCCTAGGGCGATGGCGGTGTGGGCGGAGAGGATAATGAACCACTTGAAGCGGCCCCATTCGTGGGTGATTTCATCCGGGGACATGTATCCAGCAGTGAACAGCGCTCCCGCGATGATGCCCATCGTCTTTTGGGCGTCGTTCCCGCCATGGCCGAGGCTGTAAGCCGCCGCCGACAGCAATTGCAGCTTTCGAAACCACTTGTCGACTTGCCCCGGCGTCCGGTTACGCAGAATCCAATAGCTGGCCGAAGAAAACAACAGCGCGAGTACCAGCCCCATAATCGGAGCGATCACGATGAAAATCAGAGTCAGCGTCCAGCCATGGGGCAGGATCACGGAAGAGGCGTTGGCAACTCCGTGGTTCAAGGCCGCTCGGGTCATGGCTGCGCCCGCGTAGCCGCCAATCAGGGCATGCGACGAAGAGGTCGGCAGACCCCACCACCAGGTTAGCAAGTCCCACACAATGGCCCCGGCCAGGCCGGCGATGACCACGTACTGGGTCACGTCATCCAGCCGAATCATGCCTTTGCCAATGGTCTTAGCTACCGCCGTCCCTAGAACGAATGCAGCCACGAAATTGAAGAAGGCCGCCCAGATCACGGCCAGCTTGGGTGACAAAACGCGGGTGGAGACCACAGTAGCAATGCTGTTGGCGGCGTCATGGAAGCCGTTTAAGAAATCAAAGGCCAGGGCAACGGCCACGGTGATGATTAGCAGCAGCAATCCGGTATTCACCGGCGGGGTCCCCTTGCTGGGATGGTGGTGTCGGAACAGAAAACCATCAGGCGCTCTTCAAGGCGACGCCTTCCAGTACGTTGGCGGCGTCTTCGGCCTTGTCCGTCGCCATTTCGAGCACTTCATACAATTCCTTCATCTTGATCAGATGGATAGCATCTTTCTCATTGTCGAACAGCTCAGCAATAGCGTTGCGGCTTACGCGATCGGCCTCATTTTCCAAGCGATGGACCTCGACGCAATGCTCCAGTACACGCTGATTGTGCTCCAGCAGCGACACTCCCTTGGCCAACTCTTCTGACTGCTGCACGATTAATCCCGCCAACTCTGCGGCAACCGCTGGCGGCGCATCGATCCGGTACAGCCTGAGCCGCACGCCTGCGGAATTGACAAAATCCAGCACGTCATCCAGCGAAGAAGTCAACCGATGGATGTCTTCGCGATCGAACGGGGTGATAAATGTCTGATTCAACGTCGTAATAATAGAGTGGGTTATGTCATCCCCCCGATGCTCGATATCCTGTAGCCTATCTAGCCTTTCTCCCATATTGGCCGGGCGCTTCAGAATATCCTGCAAGAGACGGGCGCCCTCAGTAAGGTTCTGCGACACTTCCGCGAACATACGGAAGAACTTGGTTTCTCGCGGAATCAGACGGATCATGAAACTTGGAGCTCCTCGATGGCTTGTCGTGCCTGGCGGATCTTCTCCCGGGCAACAGAAGCGCACAACTATCTCACGGGTGTGGTATAGCGTCAAACCTCATGGCCAATTTGTTCTTGAAGGAGGCCTGGCGGTTCCCGACTCAGAACTCTGTCAACGGCCTTCGACAGGTCTAGTCCAGGCCAGGTTCACCGAAGTTATTCGGCAAGCGGAAAAAAACTGGACCTGACCGATCTTTTGTACCAAGCGTTGTGAGAGTCTACATCGCAGCTTTGGGCTGTGAAAGTGAGCTCGTCGGAAGAGGAGGGCTGCAGGCCGCCGGCGCCGGCGGCTTGTCTCTGCCTTTTGATGTGGAGAGAGTCGGAATCTCCTGGGGAACGGCCGAACGGAATTTGGGGTGCCACCTGTCCCGACCTCACGGGTCGGCCAGCATCATTTACAATCGGATGCTACCCGGGCGCAACGTTGCCGGCGCGGCGAGCCCACATGGAAAAGACGATTCTGGTGACCGGAGGGTCGGGGTTCATCGGCTCCAACTTCATCCTGCAATGGATGCACCAGGAAGGCACTCCGGTGGTCAACCTCGACAAGCTGACCTACGCGGGTAATCCGCGCAACCTGCTCCAGGTTTCTTCCGGTTCGCGATATTCCTTTACCCAGGGAGACGTCTGCGACCGCGAACTCCTGCGCAAATTATTCAAACTCCACCAGCCCCGCGCCATCGTGCACTTCGCGGCCGAGAGTCATGTGGATCGATCCATCCATGGGCCGGATGATTTCGTCCGCACCAATGTTTTCGGAACGTTCTGCCTGTTGGAGGAAGCGCGGGCCTATTGCGAAGCTCTGAGAGAGCAGGAACGCAACTCATTCCGCTTTCTTCATGTATCGACCGACGAAGTGTACGGCTCGCTGGGCCCGAACGACCCGCCTTTTTGCGAGACTACGCCGTATGCGCCCAACAGCCCGTATTCCGCCTCCAAGGCAGGTTCTGACCATCTGGTACGCGCTTATCACCACACTTACGGCCTGCCCACTCTGACCACCAATTGTTCCAATAACTATGGGCCTTACCAGTTTCCGGAAAAATTAATTCCGCTCGTACTCCTGAATGCCCAGGCCGGCAAGCCTTTGCCGGTGTACGGCGACGGGCAGAATGTGCGCGATTGGGTTTTCGTCGCCGATCACTGTGAGGCGGTGCGCAC
>DATGYF010000252.1:0-7040 GCA_035298145.1 Terriglobales bacterium
TTTGTCATACGGGTGGGCGATTGGGGCGGGCATTTGCTGGTGGACTGCGACGATCCGCTGGCGGTGCACAAGTTTTGTTCGATGCTGCCGGCATTTCAGATGGAGGCGCGCCCGGTAATTGCGGTTCAGGATGCGGTCCGGGCCGAACTCGAAGTGATGGCGTGGCGCGACGGGCTGAAGGGCAAGTGACCCTCGGGCGGCTGGCCCGTCCTCGGCGGCAGGAGTTTGCTGGATTCCGATCGGGTGGGTCTCACGGCTTCGAGGTCACGTTTCCCACCCTGTCTCTCCAAAGAACGGAGAGACGAGGGTGGGGCATTCGTCGGGTGTTTTCCCCTCAAAACGAAGCCCCTGCCGGAGCAGGGGCTGGGAAGATGCGTGGCGCAGTTACTTCTTTACTGGTTCCGCCTTGGCGTACTTGCGGCGGAAGCGCTCGACCCGGCCGGCGGTATCCATAAGCTTCTGCTTGCCGGTGAAGAAAGGATGGCAGGACGAGCAGATTTCTACGTGGATGTCGCCTTTATGGGTCGATCGCGTGGTAAAGCTGCTGCCGCACGCGCACATGACGCGTATTTCGTTGTAAGCGGGATGAATGGCTGCCTTCATGGGGTCTCCAAACCTATTCGAGACATTAGATTCTAAAGGATTCGTGAAGGATTCAGCAACCCCGGGAGGGCCTGGTCTTGCTAGCGCCGCGTCCTGCCGGTGGGCCGCCAGAGCCCACCGGGGTACGGGAAAAGGTGAGGCCGAAAAAACCCAGCCGAGCTTTGCTCGGCCTGGACGGGTCAGAGACCCGTCCCTACACAATCACAAAGAAAAAACGGCAGGACCGACCTCCTGCCGTTTTCGGTTCGTACCTGTGGGCCTACTTACCGCGGTTGACCGCTTTCTTGAGTTCGGCTCCGGATGAAAACTTGGCGACTTTACGGGCAGCGATCTTGATGGTGGCGCCGGTCTGCGGATTACGCCCGTTGCGGGCTTTTCTCTGCGAGACGGAGAACGTGCCAAAACCAATCAACGCTACTCGATCTCCTTTTTTCAGAGCAGAAGTGATGCTGTCGACAGTGGTGTCGATAGCCGTGGCTGCCGTGGCCTTGCTGATGTGGCAGCTAGCTGAGATTCGGTCAATGAGATCGGCTTTATTCATCTTCTCTCCTGGCAGGTTTCGTTAGTCCCCCAGCGCGCACAGGGGAGGAAAGTATGGACACTCGCTGAGTGGGGAAACCCGACGGCCTTATTTAGCTACCGTCTAAAGAGAATGTCAACTGTGGAAATCCGCGCCGGATGCCGAGTCTGGGTCAGGCTGGGAAGTTGCACCCGTTCCGGGACTGAGAAAATGCCTGTTCCCCGCGGCCAGGCCCGGAAAAGCGGCTCTGCCAGCGCTAAAGCAGTCATGCGCCGATCTGCATCCGCCCAGGTCTGTATTTCCTCAGCCCTCCACAACTCCCAGCTCCACTGCACAGGATGTACACAGGCACACCGGCTTTGGCACTTGCGAAAAGCGGGTCGCCGGTGCACAGTTTAGTGAAGGAAAAGAACCCAGGTGATGAAAGTTTCCGCGGACGTGTGTCCTCTGTGTGAAGGTACTGGCTGGAAATCAGTCTCTATCGGCTCCGATCGTCGAGTGACCCGTTGCGACTGCCGGCGGCAGGCGCGCACCCAGACCCTGCTCGCCGCGGCCCGCATTCCCAAACGTTACGAACACTGCGAGCTCTCCAACTTTGACTTCGACGGTGCGCACCGGCAATTGTTTCCCGCCCGCATGGCCGCCTGCAAATTCGTGGAGGAGTATCCGCTGGACGGTACTGGCCTGATGCTGATCGGGAGCATTGGGGTCGGCAAGACGCACCTGGCGGTCGGCATCATCAAGGAACTGGTGTTAAGCAAGGGGATTGCCTGCCTGTTCTACGACTACCGCGAATTGCTGAAGCAGATTCAGAACTCTTATAACGACTCGGTGAAGGCCACCGAACTGGACGTCCTGCGACCCGTATTCGACACCGAGGTGCTGGTGCTCGACGAACTGGGCGCGGTCAAACCGACCGAATGGGTTTGGGACACGGTCAGCCTGATCCTGAATACCCGCTACAATGCCAAACGCACGACGATCATTACCACCAACCTGCCCAATCTGGGTGAACGCGAGCGCCATCGCAGTGCCAACATCCGTAGTCTGGAAGCCGCGAAATATTCAGCCGAGAAGGAAACACTGGGCGACCGTATCGGCGAGCGCATGCTTTCGAGGCTGCACGAAATGTGCCGCATCATCGAGATGGACGGCGCAGACTACCGCCGAAGCTTGAGGAGTGCCAGCCTCCGCTAGATTCTTGGCCACGGATTTTCACGGATTTGCACGGATCAAACATTTGATCTTGTTGAGATCGGTGTTATTTGTGTGAATCCGTGGCCGCGTTTCCTGCATTCCTTGGTTCATTCAAACTAGAATGCCTTTGTGCTGACCGAGCGCCTGGAGTTCGCCCCTGATCGCGACGCGGAAGCATTTGCAGCGGCCCCGGCCGGGCCGGCCGTATTCCTGCTGCGCGGGAACGATGCGCAGGCCGAACCCTATGTCAGCAAGACCGCCAATCTGCGGCGCCGCCTGCACCGCCTCCTGGGCCCTCCGGAACAGACGCGAAGGCTGAATCTGCGCGATCGCGTGCATGCCATCGAGTTCACCGCCACCGGCTCCGACTTCGAATCCGGCTTCGTATTGTATGGCGCGCTGCGCCAGACCTTTCCCAAAACCTACAGCGACCGCCTTCGGCTGCGCTTCGCGCCGCTGCTTAAGCTGCACCTGGAAAATGAATACCCGCGCGCTTCGATCACCACCCGGCTGGGCCGCCTGGGCGGGCGCTCTCTTTACTACGGGCCGTTCCCCTCGCGGGCCGCGGCGGAAAAGTTCGCCAACGATTCGCTGGACTTCTTCAAGATGCGCCGCTGCGTGGATGATCTCCATCCCGACCCGCAATTTCCCGGATGTATCTACTCTGAGATGAAAATGTGTCTCGCGCCCTGTTTCAAGGGATGCACCGACGAGGATTACCGCGCCGAAGTGGCGCGAGTGCAGTCGTATTTCGACAGCAGCGGCCACTCGCTGGTGCGGGAGATCACCGCGCAGCGCGAACAGGCCTCGTCCAGCCTGGAATTTGAAAGCGCCGCGGCGCTGCACGCTCGCGTGGAAAAACTCAGACCCGTGATGGGGCAGCTTCCCGAAATCGTACGCCGCATCGATCAGCTCACGGCAATCATGGTGCAGCCGTCGGCCTTCCCCGAATCGGTGGCATTTTTCTTTATTGATGCCGGCGTCATCACCGGCCCGCTCACGTTTCCCATCCAGGCCGTGGACCACACCAAATCACAATCCATGGAGTCACGGGTGCAGGCCGCGCTGGCCACGCTTCCGGCGGCCAACACCAGGACCGCCCTTGAAACTATGGAACACCTGGCCCTGCTCAAGCGCTGGTTCTACCGCAGCACCCGCTCGGGAGAGATCTTCTTTGCCGATCCCAAGAGTGGACTGCCCCTGCGCCGCCTGGTGCGCGGTATCGCGCGCGTCTATCGCGGAGAGAAACCGGAGGCCAATGCGGCGAGTATCGACGACCGACTGGCCGGCCCTTCCTGACAGAATCGGTCCGCCGCCGATGATAAACTGTTGGCGAAAACGACCAGGAGGAACCACAATGGCGGATGCCAAAGTTCTATCCAATCAGAAAACCATTCTGTCCAACCAGGCGACAATCGCAAAAAACCAGAAGACCATCCTGTCCAACCAGAGCGCCATCGTGAAGAACCAGAAGACCATCATCGCCAACCAGGGCGTGATCAAAAAGAACCAGGCCGCGCTCAAAGAAATCCTCAAAAATCAAAAGCTGATTCTGGCGGCTGTAACCCGGTAGGCCGCCGCAGACCGTGTGGGGACGAGTCTCTGACCCGTCCAGGCCGAGCTTCGCTCGGCAAGTTCCAGCCCTGCTTTTGCGGGGCTTTGTCTTTTTGGGACAGGTAGAATAGGGTCGTGCGCAAGTATTGGGACAATTCCGGACCGGACGCGGGCGAGGGCGCCCGCGCCACACAGGCTAAGACCACACCGGCTAAGACCACACCGGTGCCTTCCTGGTTGACCATTGGGAAGGTGCGCATTGCTCCGGCGACCGTGCTGGCTCCCATGGCTGGGGTGACCGACACCGTGTTTCGCCGGTTCATCCGCAACCTGGGCGGGTGCGGGCTAATCATGACCGAGTTCACTTCGGCGGACGGCATCCTGCGCTCCAAGGACCGGAAGGCCAAACTTTATCTGCACTTCTACGAGGACGAGCATCCCATCTCGGCTCAGCTTTTCGGCAGCGATCCCAAGGTAATGGCTGAGGCGGCCCGCATGGTCGAGGGTCTGGGCTTCGATCTCGTGGACCTTAATCTCGGGTGTCCGGCGAAGAAAGTTGTGAAGTGCAACGGAGGGTCCGGACTGCTGAAGGACTTGCCCGCGATTGGGAAGATTTTCGAGGCGGTGCGGGCGGCAGTCACGATTCCCTTCACGGTGAAATTCCGCGCCGGGTGGAATGACGACAACATCGTTTGCGTCGAACTGGCAAAGATGGCAGAGGACTGCGGACTGTGCGCCGTGGCGCTGCATGCTCGGACCCGCGAGCAGGGTTACAGCGGCCAAGCCCGCTGGGACTGGATTGCGGCGGTCAAGGATGCGGTGAAGATTCCTGTCATTGGGAACGGCGATATCCGCACCCCGGAAGACGCTTGCGCCATGGTCGCGCAGACGGGATGCGACGCGGTGATGATTGGGCGGACGGCGCCGTCGAATCCGTGGATCTTCCGGCAGATTGAGCAGTATTGTAGCGCTGTCCGTGTGGGGCCGGGTTTTCAACCCGGCCAGGCCGAGCCCAGGCTCGGCGAGCTGGCGCTCGCCCGGACAGCCGAGGGCGGCTGTCCCCACGTGGGCCTGGGTTATGACCAGTCCAGCGAAGGCGACCGCTACCAGATGATTCGAACCTACTTCGAAATGTTGATCGAAGAGGAGATGCCGGGGGCCGAAGGCAAGATGAAGCAGTTTGCTTCATGGTTCACGCATGGCGTCGCGGGCGGGGCGGCGTTGCGCAAAGCGATTTACGAATCGAAGAGCCGTGTAGAGATTCTGTCCAGCGTTGAGGGTTTCTTTGAGGGCCGCATCGACCCGTGTGGCCGCGGGCGACTCGCCCGCGAGGTTTTGACTTCCAGTCCTTAGGGGCTTTCGTGAGGAATTAATGTCAAACCGCCGGGCCAAGTCGGCGGTAACCGACGTTCTGCCGGCTACCGCCCTCGTCCTGCGCTACTGACATGGCTTTGAGTCCGGCCGTTACTTGCCCTTCACTAACGAGCAGTGAGTTGAAGCCGTTTTCCATGTACCCGAATCATTCACCCAGGTGTCGCTGCAAAGGACGGTTCGCGCCCGGTGCTTGCCCTGAAGATCAGCTTCGTAGGTGAACGTGTAATGTGAAACCGCGACGTTCGGACCGAAGGTCGCCACCTGCAGGTCGCTGATGTTGCCGCTCTTCCACTTGTTCGTGTTGTTCTGCAGATCCTTGATGAAATCGTCCTTCGTTTCCCAGGCCCCCCAGCTGTTTCCTGCCATGAATCCGTCAGCCAAGTGCTGCTGCGCCCACGACACATCGTTTTTCATTTGAGCATTTCTGGAGTCCTGCTGCAGTTGTTTGATCTGCTGGGCGACATCGCTGTCACCCTGGGCGCGAAGGTTAATGGATAGGGTAAGACCACAGAATACGGTTAAGACAGCAAGCACTGTTGTTCTTGTCATGGTTAAGAGTCCTCCTTGAAGAGCGGCTGGAAGTTTACACCGCCGTGACCGCTTGTGCTTGCCGAACTGCTGTCAGGCTGTAGGAGGGGAGGTTCTCGGGGTCAAGCGTACGACCCGTCGCCTGGACGGCAAGTCAATGAAGGTCGAAAGCGGCCGTCAAAAACGGAGGTAAAACGATGATTACATGGCGCTGAAGCAGCCGCGATTGGCGTTGCATCGCCTCTCCACCAACTGTCTTCGGAGCTCTTGGCTATCTGGCTGTTTATTCGGTTAAAGCTTCAGGCGAGCTTTGCTCGCCCGCACGGGCGAGGACGCCCGCGCCTCCATTTTTGGGCGGACGCCTTTTCGCCTATGTGGTTGCCACTTCCGCTCACGCCTGAGACAGGTGGGAGCCGTGCTGGAAGTGGTATTGCAGGATTTTCGCGGCCAGAGTCGGGCTTACCGTACCGGCTTCGGTCGTGACCGCGCGCACCACCTCGCCCCGGCAAACTACTTCTGCCGCGGCCAGGCCTGCGATCTCTGCCGGCAGCACGAGATTGATTTCGAGCTGCGCGTTGGCTGGGATCGGTTCTTCCGCCTGGAACAACATTCCCGAGCGGCTGATGTTTTCGGTTGTGCCTTCGCGCCAGCCGCTTTCTCCCACCAGCCGGTATTTCAGCGGCAGATGGAGATCGAAGCGGGTAGCGCGGAAGGGGGAGGAAATCTTGTTTCGGGTGCGAGCCATTGGAGCGGGTTGAGCTAAGCGAGCAGACATTTGTATCTCCTGAGGGAGTGTGGTATCGAGCACCTCCCGCACTTTTGCTTTCAGGGCGGGGAGGGTAAAGGGCTTCTGGAGCAGGGTGATGCCCTGGTCCAGCGTGCCGTTGTGGCCAATGTGGTTCTCCGTGTAACCCGACATGTACAGCACTCTCATCTCGGGACGCGTGGGGGAGAGCTGGTTGGCCAATTCACGCCCGTTCATTCCCGGCATGATGACGTCGGTCAACAGCAGGTGAATGGGGCCCTTGTGTGCCTGGGAAATCTTGATAGCGGAGGCGCCGTCGGCAGCGTCGATCACGCTGTATCCCTGGGTTTCCAGTGACTGGCGTGCAAGGCGGCGCAGATTCTCTTCATCTTCTACCAGCAGGATGGTTTCGTGGCCGGGGCTGGGCTGTTCTGCATCGGCGGCCAACGCAGGTTGGGTGGCCAGGGCTTCTCCGGTTGCGCTGAAGCGTGGCAGATAGATCTTGAACGAAGTGCCTTT
>DATGYF010000253.1:0-3343 GCA_035298145.1 Terriglobales bacterium
TGGGCTTTCTGAATGATGTAGGGCGGCAGAAAACGCAGCACCGTGTCCTGGGTACGGTTGATGAGGATGCCGCGATCGAGTAGTTGCCCGACCACCGCCTTGGCCCGGTCGGCTGAATCGAGATTCATCCCCAGCATCAGACCCATGCCGCGAATTTCGCGCACGCCCTCATGCCTGGCTTTGAGTCCCTCAAGCTTGGCGTGAAAGTACTCGCCGGTCTGCCGTATGTGTCCCAGCATGCCATCGAGTACGCGCAGAAACTCGATGGCCACGGCGCAGGCCAGCGGTCCGCCGCCGAAAGTCGTCCCATGCATTCCGGGATGCATGCCGCCGGCCACGCGGTCCGTGGTCAGCAGCGCTCCCAGCGGAAGCCCCGCCGCCAAGGGTTTTGCGACGGTCACGATGTCAGGCTGAATCCCGTAATGCTGGTACGCGAAATACTTCCCAGTGCGGCCCAGGCCGCACTGGATTTCATCGAGAATCAGTAGCGCGCCGGTGCGATCGCAGAGTTGTCTCGCGGTCTGCAGAAATTCAGGACTCAGCGGCCGGATTCCGCCTTCACCCTGGATGGTTTCCAGACAAATGGCGCAGACGCTGCCGTCAAATTGGCGCTTGAGGTCGTCAACATCGTTGAAGCCGACAAACCCGACTCCGGGCACCAGCGGCGCAAAAGGATGACGATATTTTTCCTGCCCCGTGGTGGCCAACGAACCGAACGTTCGACCATGAAAGGAATTCTCCAGCGCCAGCAGACGCCACTTGGCTTTGTGGCCATTGCTGTTCTGAGTGCGCGCGAAGGCCCGGGCGAGTTTGAGCGCGCCTTCCCAGGCCTCGGTGCCGCTGTTGCAGAAAAATGCCTTGTCCAGGCCGGATATTTTAGTCAGCCGCTTCGCCAGCTCGGCCTGGTACTGGTGAAAAAACAAATTCGACACATGGATCAGCCGGCCCGCCTGGCGCTTCAACGTTGCCTGAATCACGGGATGCGCGTGCCCCAGGGCATTGACCCCAATGCCGCTCAGAAAATCCAGATAGCGTTTGCCCTTCGAATCCCACAAATAGACGCCGCGTCCGCGCTCGAACAGCACGCGCTGGCGATCGTAAGTTGGAAGCAACAGTTTGGATTCGGATCGCGCTACGGTGGCCAAGCTCATGCGACAATCACCTCCGTGCCACCGGCCAGCTTGGTGAGATAAAACTGCGGCAGAGTGTCCGCCTGCGCCGCGGGCAGGATGCGTACCCGGCCCACGCCCTTGCGCAGGGCCTGTCCGCAGGCCTCGAGCTTGGGCAGCATGCCGCCGGCAATCACGGCGCTCTCCACCATCCCGGCAATCTGTTTGGTATTCAGCCAGGGCATGACCGCGCCTTCCGCATCTTTTACCCCCGCCACGTCAGTAAGGAAGATAAGAGTGTCGGCGTGGCAGGCGACGGCGCACGCGGAGGCCATCTGGTCTGCGTTCACGTTGTAATATTCGCCATCTGAAGCCAGCGCCACCGAGGACAGCACCGGAATTCCTCCGAGCCCCCAGATGGCTTCCAGCCAGCGCGGTTCCACGGAACAGATTTCTCCCACATATCCCAGGTCGTAGCCTGGCGTCTGTTTCTTGCGGGCGCGAAACGCCATGCCGTCGCCACCGCAGAGACCGATCGCCGGACGTCCGGCAGCCACAATGGCCGCGACCAGACTCTTGTTCACAATTCCGGCCAGGACCATGAGCGCGACATCGCGAGTCTCGGCATCGGTAATGCGCAAGCCGTTCACGAAGTCGCTTTCCTTGCCCAGAAGTTTCAAGGTGCGCGTGAGCGCCGCCCCGCCGCCGTGCACCACGGTGACTTTGTGGCCATCCTCCGCCAACTCCACGATGGAGCGGGCGCACTTGTGCAAGGTGTCCTTGTTTTCGAGAGCCGCGCCGCCGAGTTTGATCACAATCTTCACTGCAACCCCTCCTGTTCCCTAAACCCATACATGAGGTTCATGTTTTGAACCGCCTGTCCGGCCGCGCCCTTAAGCAGGTTGTCGATGCAGGACACAAGCACCAGGCGGCGTCCGTCCTTGGCCAGGCAAAAGCCCAGGTCGCAGTAGTTGGTATGGAGTGAGAACTGGATTTCCGGCAGCTTCGGCGTGGCGAAAACTCGAACCCACGGCTTGCCTTCGTAAAACTCCTTGAAGCAGGATTCCACTTCCGATGATTTCGTCTCCTGCTTCAGATGGACGTAGATGGTCGAAAGAATTCCCCGCGGAATGGGCAGCAGGTGCGGCGTAAAGATCAACTCGCCTGAGTCCAGTTTCAACTGCTCGAGAATTTCTCCCACATGGCGGTGCCCGAAGACCGCGTAGGCGGAAAGATTGTCCGCCACCGAAACGAAGTGGGTGCGTGCGGTTGCCTCCTTGCCCGCGCCCGAGACGCCGGATTTGGAGTCGGAGATGATTCCCTTTTCGCGGTCCACCATGTCCGCAGCCAGCAGCGGAGCCAGCGCAAGAATCACGGAAGTGGCATAACAGCCGGGATTGGCCACCAGGGCCGCACCAGGAAGACGGTCACCATTCAACTCGGGAAGGCCGTACACCGCTTTCTCCATGAGATCGGCTGCGGTGACGGCATTCTCGTCGTGAAAGCCATAAACGGCGCGATTTTGCGCCTCCCGCAAACGCCATGCGCCGCTGAGATCCACCACGCGCATTCCGTGCGCCATAGCCTCCGGCACCAGGGCGCGGGAGACTTCGTGCGGCGTAGCCAAAAATAGTAATTCGATCCCCCGCTCTTTCAGTTCAGCCCATGACCACGGCTGCAGGGGATATCTGCCATTACCGGAGATAGCGGGATACATGTCCGCCAGATTCACCTCTGCCGCTGTGTCGCCGGAACGCTGAAGCATCACCGGTGTTTCCACGCCGGGGTGGCGCAGCAGAATGCGGGCGAGTTCGAAGCCGGAGTAGCCGGTTGCGCCCAGAATCGCGGTTTTGAGTTTGGACCGCATCAGGCGAGCATCTCCTGGATGCGCTCGGCAAGAACCTTTGCGCCCCGGTTGTCCGAGCACACCATCAATATTGTGTCGTCGCCGGCGATGGTTCCGATGGCTTCCTCCCAATCCTGTCCGTCGAGCGCGGCAGCAACAGGCTGCGCGCTGCCTACTGTGGTCTTGATCACCAGCAGGTTTTGCGCCGCTTTCACTTCCAGCACAAACTCCCGCACCAGTCGCGAAACCGGAGGGAGGGCTGGTTCTGACAGCACCTCGCCCGGCAGCACATATCCCGATCCGGTCTTGATCAGGCCGAGCTCGTGAATATCGCGAGAGAGCGTTGCCTGTCCTACCTTCAAACCGCGTTTGCGCAAAGCACGCTGCA
>DATGYF010000254.1:0-1739 GCA_035298145.1 Terriglobales bacterium
GGGCGCGCCGACGTGCAAGCCGCACTCCGTCTTTTCCAATCCAGCCCAACGCCCGGCCCGCGCGCTCTCACCCGGACGGATGGCCCGGGTGCAGTGGGTGCACCCTATGCTGGGATAATTCTTGTCATGCAGGGGGTTGTAAGGGACATTGTGCTTGAGCGCATGGCCCCACACCATCGCCGAAGTCCAGTCCGCGATGGGATTGACCTTGAGCAGTTGAAATTTGGCATCCCATTCCACCTTGCGGGCCGAGGCGCGCACCGACGTCTGGTCGCGGCGGATGGCCGTGATCCAGGCGCGCAATTCGGTCAGCTTCGTCCGCAGCGGCTCCACCTTGCGCAGTCCGCAGCACAGGTCAGGATCGCGCTTCCATAACGCCGCTCCGTGTTGGCGCTCCTGCTCCTCCGGGGTCAGCGTGCTGTAAACCCGCTCGATCTTGATTCCGTAGCGCTTCTCTACCCGGTCCATCAGGTCGTAGGTTTCAGGAAACAGGAATTCGGTGTCCAGGGTAAAAACTCGAAAATCTTGTCGAACCCGCGAAGCCAGGTCGAGCAGTACCATTCCTTCAATGCCGAAGCCCGAAGCAATGGCGACGTCGTTTCCGTAAGTGGCAAAGGCCCAGCTCAGTACTTCTTCTGGCCCCCACGTCTCCGCCCCCGCTGGTATCAACTCTGCGTGGTCTCTCACTCCGCACGCTCCTGGGGAACCGGCGACCCTGTACCATTTGCGACAAAACTTTTCTGCCATGCAAACTGCTGCAGCAACGCGGCGGGTTTGGCCAGGCGCACCACCTCGCCCACCACCAGCAACGTAGGCGAGGGCAGCCGTGGAGATGTGTGCAGATCATTCACGGTCGTTACATGAACTTGCTCATTCAGCGACGTGGCTTGCGAGACGATGGCGCAGGGCGTCGTGCCCGCAACGCCCGCCCGCAACAACTGCTGCGACGTGCTGCGATAGTCGTAGCCGGGCATGTAAACCACTACCGTCGCGTCGGTTGGAATCTTCGCCGGCCAGTCGGCGAATTCTTCGGAGCCGGCATGGTGGCCGGTCACCAACACCACCGCAGATGAAACTTGACGATGGGTGAGAGGAATCTGCGCGTTGGCGGCGGCGCCAAAGGCCGAAGTCACGCCGGGAACGATTTCAAAGTCGATGCCGGCCCGGCGCAGGGCTTCCATCTCTTCTCCCGCGCGGCCGAAGATCAGTGGATCGCCACTTTTGAGGCGGACCACTTGCAATCCCAGCAACGCGTTCTGAATCATCAGGGCGTGAATTTCGGCCTGGCTGATGCGCTTTTGCCCGAAGCGCTTGCCCACGTTTTGAAGCTCGGTCGAGGACGGAATGAACGCTAGAATTTCCGCACTGATCAGGTCGTCATGCAGCACCACGTCGGCTGATTTGAGAAGTTTGAGCGCTTTGAGCGTCAGCAATTCGGGATCGCCCGGTCCCGCTCCCACCAGGTACACCTTACCGGTCATGATATTTTCTCCAGACTCATGGCTTCGATATTGAATCCCTCGGACCGCGCTCTTTCGAACGCCTCGCCGCTGGCCAGTTCGTGCAGCAACCGGCGGCGCTCCTCGGGGTCGATCTTGCTGGCAAATAATTGCTGCCTGATGGTGTCCAACTGCTCCAGCCATTCGCCATACTCCGGACCAAACTGGACTTCGAGTTCGCGCCTGATCCTTTGCGCCAGCGCCGGGCTATGGCCGTTGGTCGAAATGGCAAGCTGAAGC
>DATGYF010000255.1:0-5822 GCA_035298145.1 Terriglobales bacterium
GTGTACTACTATTTTGCCGCGGGCATGGCGCCGGTGGCCATAGCCGATCCTCTCATGCCGTTCGAGAGGAAGCTGGCACACATAGCCCTGGAGGCGCACATCCAGAAGCAAACGACCAGCCAGCCTGCGGTGGCCGCTGACGAGGCGAACTATCTGGCCGGCGCGGAGGTGTACAAGCAGCATTGCGCCGTGTGTCACGGTTTGCCCGGCCAGCCACCCACCGACTACGAGACCATCATGTTTCCCAGACCGCCCCAGTTGTTTCGCGGCAAGGGCGTAACCGATGATCCGGTAGGCGAAAGTTATTGGAAAACAGCCAATGGGATTCGCCTGAGTGGAATGCCCGGCTTCAAGACCAAATTGACGGATACTCAGTTATGGCAGGTTAGCCAACTGCTTGCGCACGCCAACGAAATCTCCGATCCGGTCAAAAGAGCACTGGTTCCCGACGTCACACCGCCGGTATCGACTCCTGGGTCCCCGGCGGCGGCACCGAATTCGAAAATGTGATGGTGGGAATCAAAAATGGAGCGCAGGCACGCTTCCTTTACGCAACCGGGTGCGCCGGACGTAAAGTTCAAGCCCGCTTTGGCCGATGTATGGATTGAACCAAGGAATGATCCCTAAACCAAGCCGCGGACTTGCGACTGTCAACGTGGAGGACCTGCGCCGCCTGGAAATGCTATTGGGGGAGCGGGTTGTGACCCTCGGCGCGGTCGCGGATATCGTCAGCCGGAACCGGGGCTTGAGGGTCCATGTTCTCGAGCTTGCCCACGATACCAACACCCCTGACGCGGACGCGCTCAGCCTTGACCAGTGCATCGTAGAGATCGGCATCGAGCGGCTGCGCGAATCAATCAGGCAAAACAGGTTTTGGCTGAATACCAACTGAGCGTGCGAAGAATAGTGACTGGTTAGAGATCAGCCACCTCGGGCATTTCGCATTGCAACCACTACTGCCGGATACTCGTCGAGCTCTCATCTAATTCCGGCCTGAACCGGAATCCAACGATCTCCACTCCAGGCGTGGCCTACAGCGCCGGCGAACGGACTCCGTCCTGGTGCACGTAGCGGATCACTTCCACTTCTGAAATGGCGATCAGGCCCTCGCCCACCATTTCGTCGAGGACGGGAAGCAACTTGGCGATGTTCGGTTCTGAATCGATCACGGAAATCATGATAGGGCGGTCCGAGGACCACAGCAGATGCGAACGGTGAATCAGAGTGCTCGCGCCGTAGCCCTCGATGCCCCGGAAGACGCTCGCGCCGGCGATATCGAGCTCCCGGCATTTCATGACGATCGCCTCATATAAGGGCTTGTCATGCCATTTGTCGTCTTCGCCAAAATGGATGCGCAGCATCTTGGCTTTTCCGGCCAGCTTCATGTCCGTGCCTCCTGCCGCCGTTCTGCCTGCTTGTAATTATGAGCGTACTTGATTACATCGACGTCGGAGAGAACCACCAGGCCTTGCTGCACCATTTGATCCAGTATGGGCATGAATGCCTGGAGCTTTTCCTCGGTGTCCACGACGGAAAGAAGAATCGGGCGATCATGGGAGAGGCTAAGAGCGGCGTCTTTGTGAATTCTGCGGTTTGCCCCATAACCGAGGATCCCGCGATAGACCGTTGCGCCGGCAATGTCGTGGGAGCGCAAGCCGGAAACGATGGCTTCGTACAAGGGCTTGCCATTCCACTTGTCATTTTCGCCCACGTAAATGCGCATGATCTTGGCCTTGCCTTCCCGCTTGAGCGCTGGACCCTCGGGCGCATTGTCGTGCGTTCTCTTCTCGGCGGGCTTCACGATTGTGGTGTCGTGCATCTCGATGAGGCCCGTGCCCACCATCTCATGCAGTTTGGGCAAAAGACTTTCCACTTTCTCGGCTGACTCGATGAACTCGACCTTCACCGGCAATCGCACCGCCAGGTCCACCAGATTGGCGGTTTGAAGGCGGTGGTCCGCCCCAAATCCCGCGATGCCACGGGTCACGGTTGCGCCCGACACTCCATGAAAGAACAGGAAGTCCAGGATGGCGGCATATGCGGCACTGCCATGGTATTGCTGATCTTCGGCAACATAAATTCCAACCTTCCTGCCAGGTCCCGCTGTGAGCACATTTTCCTCCTAGACTATTACGACTTCATGGGATTGCTCGCCCCGCGATAATGCCTCCCCAGACTGCGGCGAACCCGACTGCCACACTCGCCGTTACATAGAGAAGTCCAAGCGCGATCTGGCCGTCCTGAATGGTTCTCAGGGTTTCATATTCAAAGTTGGAGAACGTTGTGTACCCGCCCAGAAAACCTATCGGAACCAGGTATCTCCAATAAGGACTCCAGTGGGCCTTCGCTTCCAGGAAAGCCAGAGACACGCCAATGAGAAAGGAACCCGTAATGTTGATAAGCAGGGTCCCATATGGGAAACGACCGCCCAATCTGCTTCCAATATAGGTGCCCACCCAGAAACGCACAATCGATCCCAGAGCACCCCCGATTCCGACCATCAGGTATTTGAGCAAGTTGTATTGTTCCTTTCCGCTTCACAACCGCATCACTACACATGATTGAAGTCAGCGAATCCCCTGCGTCGGCAGGCCTATGCCCGCGACTTCACCGGACCAAAGTCAATTCAAAGGTCCGTCAGCCAGAAACCAAAATGGAAGATGGTATAGGTAGGAGGTAGATACCAGAACGGCAACACGAACCCCTACCAAGAACATTTCCATTCTTCGTAGGAGTCATCTGCCCGAAGTAAGGGCGGTTAAGGGTGAACCCCAACACCCAGCGAAATTATGCGCTCTGGCCAGAGCGGAGTCAACCGCGGC
This sequence comes from Terriglobales bacterium, assembly GCA_035298145.1. Taxonomy (GTDB): domain Bacteria; phylum Acidobacteriota; class Terriglobia; order Terriglobales; family Acidobacteriaceae; genus JAIQFF01. The sequence continues at coordinate 2,823 of DATGYF010000255.1, forward strand.
CGAAATAGAAGCGACCCCACTCACAGGAAATTCATCAGGGCCTCCATCGTTTCCTTTGGTCGTTCTTCCATCAGCCAATGTCCAGTCCCCTCAAGGACGACCACGGTTACGTCGGTCGCAACCAGCTTCATCTGTGCATTCAGGGTTGCTGCACTGGCTTTCTCGCCGGCGATGGATAGGACCGGCATGGTCAATTTCGTTTTGGCCAGCTCGGCAAAATCGTGCGCTGTTTGCGGCCAGGCCGCGAAGTAAGCCCAGGCAGCCCGCATCCGTCCGGGACGGGAGTAAGCCGCGACGTAGGCCTGGCGGTCGGCCAGCGGCACGGATCGCGTCTTGTCCGCGGCCAGATCGTTCCAGAAGTATGCGAAATAGATTTTCTCCCGGCCCGCAACCAGGGCCTCCGGAGTCGGACCATGAAAACGGAAGTGCCAAAGATCAGGATTGTTGTAATAAGGCTCCCAGCCTTCAACGCCGGGCAGAAACGCGTCCATGACAACCAGCTTTTCCACCTCGCTGGGATACATGGCGGCATAGGCATACGCAACCATGAGTCCGATGTCGTGTCCGACGACTCGAGCCCTTTCAACCTGGAGGGACTTCGCCAAAGCATGGATACGGATGGCTGCATCTTTCATGTCCAGGCCATCTTTCGGAATGCCGGAATCACCAATGCCAGGCAGATCAGGTGCAATCACGGTAAACTTCCCGGCCAAAAGTGGAATGATCGGTCTCCACATGCGCGAGGTCTGGGTGTAGCCGTGCAAAAGGATTACGGTGGGACCGTGACCGGCAGTGAGGTAATGCAGCCTGAGCCCGTCAACCACCGCAGTCTTCGAGGCGATCGCCTCCGCAGCGCGAGCCTTCGTGGGAAATGAGGCCGGAAGCAGAAAACAGATCACGATGCTTGCCGCCAGTAACCGAACGGTCCTTCCGGCGCGCGAAAAGAATTCTTCAGAAATACGTCGGCTGATTCGTGTTGTGCTGTTCATTATCTTCTCCTGAAAATCTCCGGGAAAGGATAGCCCGGCACAAACCGCTCAGCGCCCTTTGCGCGAACGGTTGACTGCTTCTCTCGCCTCTTTGTCAGCGGTGCGGCGGCGTTCGGTTTCGCGCTTGTCCCATAGCTGCTTTCCCTTGGCCAGCGCGAGTTCAACTTTCACTCTGCCATTCTTGAAATACAAACGGGTGGGGATGAGGGTCAGGCCCTTCTGCTGGGTCTTGCCGATGAGCTTGCGAATTTCCTCTTTATGGACCAGCAGCTTGCGGGTACGCAGCGGGGCGTGGTTGAAGATGTTGCCGTGGTCGTAGGGCCCGATGTGGCAGTTGAGCAGCCAGAGTTCGCCGTCCTTGAGCAGCCCGTAGGAGTCTTTGAGGTTGGCTTGCCCGGCACGAACGGATTTGACCTCGGTCCCGGTCAGGGCAACCCCGGTCTCAAACTTTTCCAGCAGGAAGTAGTTGTGGGCGGCTACCCGGTTGACGGCCGCATCGCGCTCGCCGGCAGCCGTAGGGTCGCGGCGCGGGTTCTTTGCCGGACTCGGCTTGGTCTGATGGGTGGGTGTACGGGCCATGGCCTTGATAGGTTATCTCATTCGAGCCTGCGCGGGGGCAGCCGCCCCCAGCTGTTCAGTCGAGCGCAGCTCGACAAGGTTTCTGTTGGCAGCGCAAAAATGAGCGGAGCCTTGCTCCGCCGGACAGTCGGGGCGGCTGTCCCCACGTGGGCGCCGGTGTCGTCAGCATCCCGGCACGGAAATCTGCATCCCATTGCATTGCGGGGAGGCCAAAATCGGCGACGCGACATTTCCCGAAACGGCTTTCCGGGTAACGCTGTTGGGACTAAGACTACTGAGTAACTGCTACCAGAGCAGTCACTTCCACGGCTGCGGAGCGATGCTATAATCAGCCAGCTTACTTCTCAAATCAGCGCATTTTCAGCGGCCTAGCCCGGGATCATTGGCCGATCCCCGAGGGAAGACTGCCTGCGAGGGACCAGTGAAGACACGCCTGATTCGCCCGGCAGCAATCGCATTGCTCGTGGTCGCGGTGACCCTGCCGATCGGCGCCGCCGACAGCGCCAAGTCGCTCTTTAAAAAAGCTAAAGACGCTGAAGCTCGCCAGAACTATGAAGCCGCCTACGATCTGTACAAGCAGGCCTACGAACAGAAACCCACGGATCTGGCCTATCGCGCTTCGTACGAACGCACCCGCTTTCTGGCTGCCGCCTCCCACGTACATCGCGGGCAATTATTGCGGGATGCGGGCAAGTTGCAGGAAGCCCTGACCGAATTTCAGAAGGCCGCCGAGATCGATTCCTCGAGTTTCATCGCCCAGCAGGAAATCCGCCGCACCCAGAAGATGATCAATGATGCGGGCAACGCGCCGCCGACTTCGGCTGCGCCGCCCCCTACCGGCCTGCAAAAGCGGGTGCAGGAAGCACAGGGCCCGGTTGACCTGGCCGCCATCTCGAACGTTCCCATCACGCTCAAGATGACTGAGGACACCAAGATCATTTATGAAACCATCGGCAAGCTGGCGGGACTCAACGTATTGTTCGATCCGGACTACACTTCGCGCCGGGTAAAGATCGAATTGAACGGGGTCTCGGAGCAGGAAGCCCTGGAGATCGTCGCCCTGGAGTCCAAAACATTCTGGCGGCCGGTAACACCGAATACGATATTCGTCGCCTCCGACAACCCGGCCAAGCGCAAGGAAATTGAACAGAGCGTCATCAAGACTTTCTACCTGGCGAACCTATCGCAACCCACCGAACTGCAGGACGTGGTCAACGCGCTGCGTCAGATTCTCGAGATTTCCCGCATTCAGCCCCTGCCTTCGCAGGGCGCGCTGGTGGTGCGCGGCACGCCGGACCAGATTGCGCTGGCGGAAAAACTGGTTGGCGATCTGGACAAGGCGCGTCCGGAAGTGATCGTCGAAGTGGCCATCATGCAGGTCAGCCGTGACAAGACCCGGAACCTCGGAATCAGCCCGCCCACCAGCGCCACG
>DATGYF010000256.1:0-6467 GCA_035298145.1 Terriglobales bacterium
AGACGCTGCAGGGTACGGCCAAGGTAGCCATCCCCACGCGTCTGGATCCGTCCTTCGATCCCCGGCGCAGCGCCAACCTGAGCCGCATGGTGGAGCAGTGGGGATCGGTGCCGCTTGGGTACCTGGCCAACCTGAGCCAGGACAAATACATGTACGGCTATGTAGGCAGTGAGGATTTCACCATGTATCCTCTGCTGCCGCCCGGCACTTTTCTGCAAGTGGACGAAGCCAGAAACAAAATTGAACAAGCGCTATGGCGATCCGAGTTGGAGCGTCCCATCTATTTCGTGGAGACGCGCGATGGCTATACCTGCTGCTGGTGCAGCCTGAAAGGCAATGACATCGTACTGCATTCACATCCGCTTTCGCCGGTGCCGGTGCGGGTGTTGCGTCATCCCCGGGAAGCGGAAGTGATAGGCCAGGTTGTGGGCATCGCCCTCAAGCTGGGGGAGTGGCGTCCGGTGGTGAGTCTCCCGGAGCAGAAAGCAGACTCGAAAGAGCATGTAATACTGAACTGAAATGGCGTGCGGACCCGCCGCCCAGATCTGGGGGAAGCAGGGCTGGCGCCTGATTTCGAAGCCGCTCCATAAACTCACCCGCGGTCATCTTTAACGCCCCACTCGAAACCACAACATCATCGCGCAAGGCGCGCAGCGGAGTGCGTAGCAGTCTGAGGAAGAGCAGACGATGCGCTTCTGCAAGAGCGTGCTGCGCCGCCACCTCACCGTAAGCCCGGGTCAGGCCCCAATGCGAATAGGTGCCCGAGGCTGCATCGCGCAAGCTCGCGAGATATTCGATCTTTCCGACCGTACCCGCCACCCCCGCAAGCGTGGTTCCCAACAAGTCTTCGAGAGCTGATTTCAGCGCCATTTTTCTGATTTCAGAAAAGCCTACAGTTTCCCGTTTTCTGAAAAAGTTCCTCAATAAAAGCCGACGTTATCACGGTTGAACTTCCCAATCCACTCCAAAAAGGAGTTCCATCGTGAAACGATTATTGCTATTTCTCATCACAAGCTTACTGCTGGCAGGCACCCTGGTTAGTCCCATTTACGTAGCGGCGGATGGAAACCCCGGACCGCAATGTCCAGGGCGTGAAATCTGTAAACCGTGAGTTGCGAGCATACTTGCAACTGTCGCCCAGCGTAGAACGCTGGTGCCATTGGTCTTTGGCCATTGGCCTTTGGCAAAGCAAGCTCAGCCGCGGGTGTCATGGGTTCCCACGGATAAGACAACTAGAATAAACGTCCTGCCCCGTGAAAATCCGAGGAATCCGCGGCTGCGTTTTTGCGGTCGCCAACGACCGGCGACCAAGGCCAGGCAGGAGACACATGGACGGTGTGATCTGCGCTTCGGGCCTGGGGAAAAGTGTTTGCGGCTCAGCGGCAAAACGGGTTATAGTTCCCGCGATTCGCTATGGCCCCGCATTCATTCCTGTGGCATTACCTGTGGATTGCACCCCACGCCCTCCAGATCATCATTGTGATCGTGATGATACGTCGTGGTTTGCTTCGCGAGTTCCCGGTGTTCTTCGCCTACACCGTGTTCCAGATCGCTGAGGGGGGAACGCTCTTCATCCTGGATCACAGTGCTGCGGTCTCCGGATATCAGTACTGGTGTGTCCACTCCGTCGGCCTGGCCATTGACATCGTCTTACGGTTCGCCATCATCTTTGAGGTCGTCCGCAGCGTGTTCAGGAACTACCCCGGGCTTGAGCACTTATGCCGGATTATTTTCCGGGGAGCTATTGCTGTTTTGCTGGTTGCCGCAATCACGGTTGCCGCTCGCGCGCCAGAATTCGGCATGTTCCCATTCCTGACCAGAATCCATGTCATGGATCTCTCCGTGGACGTGATGCAGAGCGGCTTGATGATCGTGTTGTTGGATTTCTCTTCCTATTTGGGCCTTTCCAGTCGCAGCTTTCCTTATAGTATTGCGGCCGGTTTGGGGATTTTCTCCAGTGTGGGTCTGGCGACCGAGGCCATGCGGGTCTGGACCGGGCCGGTGGCCGGTTACGCCTTCGACTTTGTCACCATGGCGACCTATCACTGTTGCGTGGTGATCTGGGTGGTTTACCTCCTGGCGCCTGAAACCGCACGCAGCAGCGTGAAGGAATTGCCGGAGAATGCGCTGGAGCAGTGGAATGCTGAGCTGCAACGGCTGCTGCAATGATTCTTCCCTTCATCCTGACGGTTGTCGCGCTGGCGATTCTGTTCTTGCTGCTATACGTCGAAGGCGGCCGGAACTCGTCGGTCAATAGCGTGGAAGATCTGGCGGGTCGCACCCGGCCCGTGGACCTCGAAGCATTCCGGAACCTGGTGGATGCCGGCGAAGAGGACTTCCTTCGCGCCAGCCTGTCGCGGCGTGAGTTTCGCGCCGTGCAGAGAGAACGCACGCGAGCCGCAGTGGAGTATATTGGCAAAAGTGCCCACAATGCGGCCTGCCTGCTGCGACTGGGCGAGGCCGCAATCCGTAGCGGCGACCCCCGCATCGCGGAAGCCGGCCGACGGCTAATCGACAGCGCTTTGCGCTTGCGTGCATATGCACTTCTTTCAAATACCCGGCTCTATGTCCGTCTGGTCTTTCCCGAGAGCCGGCTGTCCTACGGAAAATTGGCCGATAACTACCAACATCTCAGCTCTTTAGCGAGTCAACTCGCGCTCATGCAGTATCCCACCCAGGCAACCCGTCTTTCGACCTTGCTTTAAGAAACGTCAAGAGTCTGTTCTGAAAACCTGAATTCCACAGCTCATCGAACTCAATGCGTGGTGCCGCAGTTTTTTCTGAAAACCGAACAAAAGAAAGAAAAGCATTTACCGGACAGACAACAGCACTATAATCCGTGCCGTTTGCCGAGGGGGTGAGCGGGCTCGCGCAAATGAGTACAGACAGCCACTTCGATTCTGACGCAGAACTTCAGCGCTACGAAGCTCTGCTCGAGATGGCGGACCTTGTGGTCCACCATCACAGCCTGCCCGATCTGTTTCTCGCCATGGCGGGACGACTCCGCCACCTCATCGCGGCAGACGCAGCCAACTTCTCGCTCTACGATCCCACAAAAAATGTAATGCGCCTGTATGCCTGGGATGGAATTGACCTGGAAAAGGCGCCGGTGGAAGTACAGGTTGAGGAATCACCCTCGGGTTGGGCGTGGCAAAACCAGCAACCGCTGGTAGTGGACGACCTGACGGCAGAGTCGCGATTCTTTCCCGTGCTGCGCACGCTGCACGAGAAGGGATTGCGATCCTACTGCTGGTTGCCTTTGACGACGGCGCAAAAACGCCTGGGTACGCTGGGCCTGGGCAGTTCTCAAACCAATGCTTACGGCGAAAGAGACATGCGCCTGCTGCCGCGGGTGGCAAAGCTGGTTGCCGTGGCAGTGGAGAATGCCCTGACCCGCGAAGCCCTGGTGCGCGAAAAAGAACGGCTGCATATGTTGCTGGAAGTAAACAACACGCTGGTCACCAACCGCGACCTGCAGAAGCTTTTTCCAGCAATATCAGGGTTTATTCGCAGGATGATCCCCTATGACTACGCCAGCGTGGCGGTTTACGACGAATCCGCGCACTCCCTGTCCCTCTATCCACTGGACTCACCGTTGACCAGCGGACTGGCTGGCCTGGACACCACCCTTCCGGTAAGAGACACGCCCGCAGGACGCGCCTTGATGGAACGGGAAACCAAGATTTTTACCCGTGAAGACCTCTTGGGAATTCAATCCAACTTTGTCAGCCAGATGCTGGAACACGGAATCGAGTCCTTGTGCTGCATTCCTCTGACTACACGCAAAGGTGAACTGGGCACTCTGAATCTCGCTAGTAGAGACGAGAGAGCGTTCGCGCCGCAAGACGTGGGTTTTCTGCAGCAAGTGGCCGCGCAGGTAGCAGTGGCCCTGGACAACGCACGAGCTTACCGCGAGATCGCGCAACTTACCGAGAAGTTGGCCAGTGAAAAACTCTATCTCGAGGAGGAGATTCGTACTGAACTCAACTTCGAAGAGATCGTGGGAGATAGTGCGGCGCTGAAGCGAGTGCTGTCCCAGGCCAAGACGGTTGCGCCCAGCGGCGCCACGGTATTGATCCTCGGAGATACGGGGACGGGCAAGGAGCTGATCGCGCGGGCCATTCACCGCATGAGTTCCAGGAAAGAGCGGCTCCTGGTCAAACTGAACTGCGCCGCCATCCCCACCGGTCTGCTGGAGAGCGAGCTCTTTGGCCACGAGAAAGGCGCCTTCACCGGCGCCATCAGCCAGAAGGTTGGACGTCTGGAACTGGCGGACAAGGGAAGTTTGTTTCTGGATGAAGTGGGAGATATTCCGCTGGAGCTGCAGCCGAAATTGCTTCGCGTCCTGCAGGACCAGGAATTCGAAAGGTTAGGCAGCACGCGCACCATCAAGGTGGACATACGCATGGTGGCCGCCACCAATCGTGACCTGGCCCGGACGGTGGCGGAAAAGGAATTTCGCAGCGACCTGTATTACCGGCTGAATGTGTTTCCCATCCGGATGCCTTCATTGAGCGAGCGCAAATCCGATATTCCCCTGCTGGTGCGGCATTTCGTACAGAAGTTTTCCCGCCAGATGAACAAGCAAATTGAGATCATTCCCAGCGCCACCATGAGCGCTCTCGTCAGTTGGGAATGGCCGGGCAATGTCCGCGAGCTCGAGAACCTTATGGAGCGATCGGTGATCCTCACGGATGGCTCCGTGCTCAAGGCCCCGTTGGCGGAACTAAGGACGGGGCACGAGGGCCTGGAGAGCGATGGCACGCTGGAGACCCTGGAACGTCAGTACATCATTCGAGTCTTGCGTGAAACCAGTGGCGTGATCGCGGGTCCGCACGGAGCAGCGGTAAGACTTGGGATGAAGCGCACCACTCTACAGTCCAGAATTTTGAAGATGGGCATTTCCCGGCAGGAATATGAAAGCTGAACGGATAATGACGAGCCATCGGCACGGTGCCGCCGCATCGGCAGGTAGCATCCCTCATTAATTGAGATCCTTGACGTTCCAACCGGATATGTAGCCTCTGTTTGGTTCAATTTAGGAAAATTAGGAAGTTTGGCACCCCGGATGCCATGAGAACAAGGTCGGGCACTCACCCGTAGGTGCCAAGCAATAACCCGAAATCATGCGAGGTTGCCACGATCCGGCTGGCGTACGCGATGTTGGACGCCGGGAACGAGGGATCGCTGTGTTGCTTTCAGGGCGCAACCCGGAGCGGAGCCGGCACAATCGAACCAGGGCCCTCCCCTTTAGCGGGCTCCTCCGAACGGTTGCGATTCGAGGCCAGGGCCGGCACGATCCGGAGGTCGGGACTCAGGTTTTTCCAGCCCGGGTGGAATCCCGGCCAGCAAAAATCAAGTCGCGGCAGCCCGAAGACCCGGGCCTCGATCCCCTGTATCTGTTCGCCTGCGGGCTGTCGTGGCGCAAGCAGGGCAACGCTGGCGCCGGATGGGAACTTGTTGCCTGCCTGAAGCGGTCGGGGCAGAGCGCGCGGATCGCAGCCGCCCTGCTGGCTCAGGCCAAAGATTTCGAGTTGCCGGCTCAAGCCCCGGCATATTCCAGGGCTGGGCCCGGGCGGCCTCCCCCGCAAGGTAAACCGGCAGAACCGGATGTGAGCAAGGTGGTGGCAACCATGAATACGCCGTACGGCCTGGAAATTATCGAAAACTGTGTCTCCTGCAAGTTGCGCAGAGACAAGTGGTTTTGTGGCCTGTCTTCCGAGGTACTGAAAGCCTTCAGCACAGCCAGCCATTTGAGCACATATCCCGGCGGCGCGGTGCTGTTCGTCGAAGGCCAGACGCCGCGCGGCGCGCTGGTCCTGTGCTCGGGCAAAGTCAAGCTTTCGACTACCTCGCGAGATGGTAAGGTGCTCATCCTCAAGATGGCAGAAGCGGGCGAGGCGCTGGGACTGAGCGCGGTCATTTCCGCGACGCCCTACGAATTGACGGCGGAAACCGCGGGCCCTTGCCAGGTGAACTTCATTGATCGCGATTCTCTGATGAAGCTGCTCGACAAATATGGAGAACTGGGGCTGCACTCGGCCCAGGCGCTGAGCCGGGAATTTCAGTCTGCCTACCGGGACATCCATGAACTGGTCCTGGCGCGATCGTCGGCGGGGAAGCTGGCACGGTTGTTGCTCTCCTGGAGCGGTGATCGCGAGCGGGAGGCTGGAGCCCGAGAGATTCGCATCCGCTCCAGCATGACCCACGAAGAAATAGCACAGATGATTGGTTCATCGCGCGAGACCGTCACGCGCCTGTTAAGCGAACTCAAAAGGAGGGAGCTGATTCGCCTGGAAGGCTCTACGTTGGTGATCCGAAATCGGACGGCTTTGGAAGCGCTGGCTGCCTAGCCGCTGATGGCAGCCTGCAAGGCGGCCGGAACCTCCAACCGGCCGCCTCCCCCCTTTGCAATTGCAGATTTCAGATTTTCAGATTGCAGATTGACCTCCGCAGGTCGGGCAGGG
>DATGYF010000257.1:0-7322 GCA_035298145.1 Terriglobales bacterium
CATATCAAAAGGAGTGAGTTTGGTGTCGCCCATGACCATTTCGATCTGGCTGGTCGGAACCCGCAATTCTTCCGCAACCGCCTGGGTCAGGGATGTGCGGATGTTCTGCCCCACCTCCACTTTTCCGGTGAAGGCGGTGACGCGTCCATCTTCGCCGATGTGCATCCAGGCCCCGATCTCCGCAGGAAGGGCCTCGCCCCGGGACCGGCCACCGGACTCCTGCGCGACCGCGGCATCTTTCAAAACGCAAACCACTAGAATGCCGGCGCCGAGAAATTTGAAGAACCCTCGCCGGTCCACTTCGAAGCGATAGGCAGGCGGCGCGGCCAGTTCGTAACGTTCCGGTTCCAACTCGTGGGAAGACTTCACGCTTGCGCTCATCGCCCTGTCTCCTTCGCCGCGCCCGAATCTCTAAGCGCTTTCGCTCCTTTCGCGATCGCAGCCACAATGCGCGGATAAGTTCCACAGCGGCAAACGTTGCCTTCCATGTACTCGACAATCTCAGCTTCGGAAGGATTCGGCTTCGTTTTCAAGAGTGCCACCGCGGTCATGATCATCCCGGAGGTGCAATACGCGCACTGCATGGCAGCTTCGTCGAGGAAGGCCTGCTGCAAAGGATGCAGGCGATCGCCCTCGGCCAAACCCTCAATGGTGGTGATCTTCTTCTCGCCCACTGCGCCAACGGGAGTGACGCACGACCGGCGCCACTGGCCATCGATCAGGACCGTGCAGGCCCCGCACGCGCCTTCGCCACATCCGTACTTGGTGCCGGTGAGATCCAATTGGTCGCGAAGCACGCTCAGCAGGCTGACCCTCTCATCGGCTTCAATGGCGTGCACGCTGCCGTTCACATTTAATCGGGAAATGTTGGCCATCTTCTGACCTCGCTGTTCGCAAGCCCTGGCCTGCCGCCGTTGACCACGGGATGATGATCCCAGAATAGACGAGCGCGAATTGAGAATCAAAACCGTGAGCGCGCGTTGCCGAACAAAAAAGGGCACGAGCCGAAGCCCGTGCCCTCGAACAACTACAGGATCGAATGCCTCAGAAAGAAAACTTCAGCGCGAATTGCCCGATGCGAGGATCGCGGGCGCTGGTGACCTGGCCAAAATTGCTCCCGACCACGTCGCCATCAGGGTTCTCGAACTGGGCATGATTGAAGATATTGAAGAATTCGGCGCGAAACTCCAATGCCACTCTTTCGCCGATCATAGTGTTCTTCCGCAACGCCATGTCCCAGTTGTTAAATCCAGGGCCGTGGAAGAAGCGTCGGTTCGAATTGCCTAAGACACCGATAGTTTCAGGAGAGAACGGAGAGGGATCGAAGAGCTGGTTCCCCGGACCGCGCGGGTCGAAGTAGTGGATCCCCTGGCCGTTGTAGTTCGGAACATCCGCGCCGTTGCATCCGCACAGGGAGGCATCGTCGCTCTCACTCAGCGTAACCGGGAAGCCTGTGGCAAAGCGCGTGATTCCAGAGAGGCTCCAACCGCCGAACGCTTTTCCCTTGAAGCCGTGGTCGTTCCTGAAGAATGGAAACTCATAGCCGTAGCTGAAGACGAAGTTGTGCGTGATGTCGAACTGCGAAAGCGCACGGCTATTGTTGGGATTGTAGGGGTTGATGGGGTCGCTGAAGCCCGAGGAGTTATCCAGAGACTTGGACCAGGTGTAGGCGGTCAGGAAGCGGAAGTCTCCGATCTTCTTTTCCAGGCTGGCCTGCAAGGAGTGGTAGTTGGAATTGGCCACCGTGGCTTCCCACGAGTTGCTGGAGAAATCAAGCTGGCCATTGGCCAGTTCACGGCCTGAGGTCACGGAATAGGGCCGCGTCCCATTGACTGCGGTGCCGTTGGTGAGATTGTAAATCTGGTCCTCTCCAAATGGACCGCATTCTCCGCCCGGCGCAATCAGAGGCGGCGCGACTGCCAGACACTTGGACGCAATGCCTGGATTCGCCTCGATCTGGGAAAATAGGTGACGGCCCCAGGACGCCACATAGCCGACCGAGAGCACTGCGCTTTTGCCCAACTCGCGCTGGATGGTGAAATTAAGGTGCTCCGCATAGGGCAGCTTGTTGCTGGGCTTGAAAGTAGGCGAACCCGAGACTGGTAGATATATCGGCCAGATTCCCGTGGCCCCGGCGGGCGGAATTGTGAAGGGGAAGCGGTTTCCTACCGGACTTGGCGGCGTAGTGCGGTTCTTGTAAGGCTCTTCGAGATAAACCGGCACTGGGCTGACGTAAAACAATCCGAAGGGCGCGTCGCCGACTTCAACGAAAAGACTCTGGTCCTGAATGGCGGTGTAATAAAGCCCGCCACCGATCCGGATGCTGGTCTTCCCAGGCCCACCGAAGATTTTCCCCGCAATTCCCTCCGTGGCCGACGGGGAATAGGCAATTCCCAGCCGTGGAGCAAAGCGATTGTATTGCGTCGGCGCCAGCGTGCTCGGGATGCCCGGGTCTCCGGGGAAAACGAATCCCCTGGGCGAATCCGGATAAATTTTAGATTGCACACCCGGCACAAAGGTCTGGATTCTGTTCTGCGTATCGTAGAAGGGCTGGCTCACGTCCCAGCGCAGTCCATAGTTGATGGTGAGATCGGACCTGACCTTGTATGCGTCCTGGGCATACAGCGCGAAATACTTGGTGCGGGAATCCAGCAACTGGTGGCTGGTCTGATTGAACAGGTCGGGCGCGCCCAGCAAATAGTCGGCGAAGTCATTGCCGGTCTCGCCTCCGTCGAACTCAAACCATCCGTTGGAGGTGTATGTGTTGCGCTCGTTGATCTGGATGTAGCGGATATCGCCGCCAAACTTCAGGGTGTGCTTTCCCAGCACCTTGGAGAAATTGTCGGTGATCTGGTAGGTGTTGTTGTATTGACCGGTGGTGCCGTCCGGCAGGCCGAAGGCAAGGCCAAGCTGGCCAAAGGTGATGGGTGCGACGCCTTCGGTATCGGGATTCACGGGATTGATTCCCAGCCCTCCCTGAACGTAGCCAAAATCCGTGATCGGGCCCAGTCCGCCCACGGGCTTGTTCTTCAGGAAGGCAAACCGGGTGTAGTTAAGATGCAGTTCATTGACCGTGCTGGGGTTTATGACGGCTGTATTGCTCACGCTGATCAGCTGGCCGCGGGAGTCTGTGACTGCGGAAAATCCCGGCACATTGGAGGTGAACGCGGGATAGGGGTTCAGAAAGCTGCTGTCATCGAAGTGCCAGTAGATGGACCAGTTGCCGAATTTGTTGATGTCAACTTTGACCCCGAATTTGTCGTCTCTCACGTTCGTTTTTTCGGCTGTCGTGGAGAAGTTGGGCGATCCGTCGGAAACTCCAGTTGGGTTTGGGATGAACTGCATCGTTTTCACGGCCACCGGAGACCAGGCAGCCTGAGGGATTACCGGCCCGGCCACGCCCGGAAACACGCAGGCCGCCGTGGTAACGCAGCCGTCGAACCAGTATTGCTCGCCCGGCGTGACCGTATATCCCAACCGGTTGGTCAAGGTGGCGGCAAAGTTTGTTGGGCTGTTGTCGCCGCGAACCGTTCCGGTAAAGTCCGCGTAATGGGTTGTCGAGAGGTCGGAGAAATCGCCCGTACGTTCGAGCAGCGACGGAACACTGATCAGGCCCGAGGACAGTCCCCGTATTTCGCGTGTGCCCTGGTAATCGCCAAAAAAGAAGACCTTGTTCTTAACCACCGGGGCGCCGATGGTGCCGCCGAACTGGTTGCGCTTGAACACGCCTCGTTCCTGATCAAAGTAGTTTCTCGAGTCCAGTTTCTCGTTACGCAGAAATTCGTAGGCGGAGCCGTGAATCTGATTGGTGCCGCTCTTGGTGACGACGTTCACAATCGCACCTGAGAAGCGGCCATACTCAGCATTGAAGGAGTTGGTGAGCAGACGAAACTCTTCGATGGAGTCGAGGGTGGGAACGATAGACGCGCCGTTTTGCACGCTTTCTTCGACGTCGCCGCCGTTCACCATGAACGAGTTGGAAGTCTCGCGCTGCCCATTAACAGACACCTGACCAGTGTTCTGATTGCCGGAGACGAACCGGTCGTGATCTGAAGCCCCCGAGGAAACCGGGATGACACCGGCCTGCAAGCCCAGCAAGTCGATGTAGCTGCGGCCATTCAGGGGGATGCCGGTCATCTTCTTGCTCTCGATGACGTCTCCCAACTGGGTACTGCTGGTGTCCACCTGGGTGGTGGTAGTAGAAACGTCCACGGTCTGGCTGACCGCCCCAACCACAAGCACGAAGTCGGCCCGGTACTTCTGGTTGACCAGGAGCGTGATGCCGGTTTGAACCGACTTGCGGAACCCCTGGGCCTCTACTTCCAGGACATATTTGTCGCCCACCGGAACGCTCAGGAACTGGTACGCGCCGGATGTGTCCGTCTGGATGTGACGATCGAGTCCAGTGTCCGGATTCTTAAGAGTCACGGTTGCATTGGGCACGATGGCGCCGCTGGGGTCGGTGACTGTACCCTGGATTCCAGCGGTAACTTCGGCATGCAGCACACAGCTGCTCAAGAGAACCACTACGGCCACATAAGCAAAAGCTTTGCGTGACGAGAAAAACACAAAGCACCTCCCGCAGGCGGGTTGGAGTGGAAAGGCTGTCGGCTGACTCGGTCAAATTACAGGCCAGCAAGATGCGTAGTCAAGATATAATTGGCCGTATTTTATCGATTTAATCGATTTAGTTGGCACTCTTGAGGCAGGTGTGTGATTTTGGGCATTTCCCGCGCTCGGGCCGATCATTGGCACAGGATTCGAGTTTGTTCGGTCACCTGCCTGCTGGCCGCCCTCTTTCTGCCGGCCGCCCTCAGCTGCGCCGCGGAATCGCAACCGCCGGCGCCCGCCGTCTCGCGGGCCCAGCCCTACTTCGCCTCTGCTCAGAAGGCACTCGCAGCCGGCGATTCGACCACCGCCCTTGAAAAGCTGCATCAGGCCGTCCAGGCCGATCCTAAATTCGCCCCCGCTTACCTCCTGCTCGGTCTGACCGAATTCCGCCTGGGCCACACCACAACGGCCATCGAGCATTACCAGCGCGCCCTCGAATTGCAGCCGCGCTCCTTTTCCGGCCACTACAACCTGGCTCTGGCATATCTGCGGGACCACCGCCTCGAGGACGGGCGCGCTCAACTGGAACAGGCCGTGAAATTGAATCCCAATCAGGCCGACGCTGCCTACGATCTCGGAGTTGTGCTGCTTGAACTGAAGCAGCCCACTGCCGCGCTGCCGCACTTGATCCAGGCAAGAAGGCTGAATCCTCGCCGCCCCGATGTAGCCTTCAATATTGTCCGGGCCGAGCTCGAAGCCGGCCGGGTCGCCGAAGCGCGAGCCGAGGCACAAGCGGCCGCAAAACATCTCAGCTCGGATTTCCAGTGGAACGCTGCCCTCGGCCAGCTTTTCCTCAGGAATGCTCAACCCCGCGATGCCGCGACTTACCTTCGCTCGGCCAACCTCCTCCGTCCGGAGGATATCGAGATTCGCCATCAGCTTGCTCTGGCGTATCTTGCATCCGGCAAAGCGGCGCAGGTCCTGGACCTCATCGCGGAAGCAAAAACCGCCGACGATCATTACTTGCGGGGAAGCGCATTTTACCTCGAACACCGCTTTCCCGATGCTGACCAGGAATCCGAAGCAGCGCTGGCCCTGGCGCCCGACAATCCGCAGATCCTGGTGCTGCGTACTCGCATCCTGCAACGCGCGGGCCAGCAGGAGGCGGCTGTCGAGCTTGCGCAGAAGGCCATTGCCCAGGCCCCGCAATGGGATGAACCTCATTATCTGGCCGGCGTAAGCTTGTACTTTATCCGGCGCTACGCTGAGGCGGCACAAAGCCTGGCCCGGGCCGCCGAACTCAATCCGAATTCCGCCAGAACATTGTTCCTCGAGGCGGTAGCGCTGGTCAGCCAGGACAAGCACGCGGAAGCGGAACAGTGTTTCCGCCGTGCCATTGCTCTCGACCCGAACAACGCCCGCTTTCGCTGCCATCTCGGAATCTTCCTGATGCGCCAGAACAAATATCCCGAGGCTGAGGAATCCTTCCGAAAGGCCATTGAACTCAAGCCGGCATATGGCTTATCGCATTACGAACTGGGCATGCTCCTGGTCCACTCCGAGCGATGGAAGGAGGCAGCCGAAGAGTTAAACCAGGCTGTGACCCGCGACCCGACCCTGGGCCCGGCTTACTATCAGCTGGCGCGCGTCTATTCCCGGCTCGGCGAAGCTGAGAAATCAAAGCTCATGTTTGCCGAATTCAAGAAGCTCTCGCAGCAACAGGAAACCGACGACGCGCGCGCCGCTGACCAGGCCCGGGACGAAGACACCAGAAAAGAAACTGAGTTCTGAAGCGGACGTTGAACCGAGAGACGCCCTACCGGGCCGTCCATCCTCCATCAATCAGAATGGTTTCTCCCGTGATAAGCGACGCCGCGCTGGAGGCAAGAAATACGACCGCGCCCGCGACATCCATGGGCTCACCAATACGATGCAGCGCGGCGATGCGCTCGATTACATCCGTCCGGGACGCGGGGTCCGCCAGGTAACTCTCCGTGCCTGGAGTATGGATGAACGTGGGGGCGACTGCGTTCACCGTAATGTTGTACTTTCCCCACTCCACCGCAAGGCATTTGGTGAGGTGCGCGACAGCAGCCTTGGTCATGCAGTACACCGATTCGGTGGGAAGCGCGGCGAACCCGGCCTGGGAGCTCATATTGATGATGCGTCCGCTCTTCTGCCGGATCATGACGCGACCTGCGGCTTGGCTGGCAAAAAACGTTCCCTTTAGATTGACCGCCAGGGTCAGATCGAAATCCTCTTCTCTTACATTCTCTGCCAGATTGTCGGGCGCGATTCCGGCGTTATTGACCAGAATGTCGAGCCGTCCGAAATGCCTGACTGTGTCATCGACCGCCTGAAATATCTCATTGAGCCGGGTCATGTTCATCTGCAGGGGAAGCGCGCGGCGGCCCATCGCTTCGATCTGCGCCACCAGATCTCCTTGCGCATTCACATCCCGCAGGCCAAGAGCTACGTCCGCGCCGGCGTGGGCCAGGGCACGCGCAATCGCATTACCCAACCCGCGCGCCGCGCCGGTAACCAGCGCCACCTGACCGGCAAGACCAAAGTCCGGGTAACTATTCAAGATGCCTCCAATAGTCGCTGCCTTGTACTACTCATGGGGTGACGCTGTTTATTTTCAGCCGGAGCCCACCGAGAAGGCCTGACGGAAGGGGCTGCAGGTTGTCCATGTCCTGGGGAATGAAGCGCTCGCCATAGCGATCATTCAAGAGACGATAGTCGGGAAGGGCGCGACTGGCCAGAGAATT
>DATGYF010000258.1:0-12846 GCA_035298145.1 Terriglobales bacterium
CCCGATGTGCTTCCGCAGGCTGGCGACATTCGCCGGAACCGGCTCGAAGGCAATAACGCGCCCCTCTCCGACGCAAGTGGCTGCCAACAGGGTATACAGGCCAGCATTGGCGCCGACGTCGTAGAAGATGGATCCTGGAACCAGTCTTCGCATGATCAATTTCTGCAGCGCCGTTTCGTAAATGCCCAACCAGCAGGCATGCCGGTGCGAACCAATAATCCAGCGCTTGCCACGAAGAGGGCCCCTTAGGATGGGAACGTCTGCATTCCTGGGAAGGAGCCGCAAAGGAGAGCGAATCACCGTACCCCAAAAGCTGTTGGTCAGAAACTCAGCCAGTTCCATTTTCTATACTCGCCACTCGTCATGCATGGCCATCGACAACGCTACGTGGGGATATCCCCAAGTCTCAACGAACCGTTTACGCCCGGCGCTGTCTGACCATGAATCCGAAACTGTCCAGCAGAGTTGGGTGCCATAGGGGGCAAGAGATAAAGACAAAGCATCAGCATGCCGAGTCCACCGGAAAGCAGGCTGGTGAACATGGAAATGTTAGCCAGATTGAACGCCGCGTAGCTGGTAATCAAAACTGCCAGCCGCGGGTCGCGATGCTGCGCTGCAGAATCCAGCATCCAGAAAACAGCAGCCGACACCAGCCCCATGACCACAAGGCCTGCCAGGCCCGCTGCCCCAATTCCGTCGGTGGCGTAGAAGTGAGTCGTAGCATTGAGGGCCGTCGTACCTCCATAGGCGACGCCCACTTCCTGACCGACGCCATATTGATACGGGTAGTGTATGAACCAATCCACTACCTTCAGGTGGGACCAATAAGTGTAGGGATTGCGCAGGAAAAAATCGAAGTACTGCGCGGTTAACAGGCCACCCATGCTAAGTGTGCGGGCAAACACTACAAACAGCACGATGCCGCTGATGGTTCCCGGTTCGGGGTCAAGCCGCGAAAGCAGCAGACAGGCCGTTGCTATCAGGGCCAAAGATGCCAGAGCCAGATTGAGTCCAAAGGAAAACCTCTTGATTTTAAGGAGAAAGTAAATTCCGGGAACAAACAAGATGGACAGGACGGAACCCTTAGTGCCGAGAACACTATAGACGAGTAATTGACCAGCCACGCCCACCAGGAAAATCCATCGCCTACGGTAAAAGAGTCCATATCCCATCAAGAGAGGGTTGATCGCGCCGGTGAGAGGCATGAACGCGTAGTTCACGAGAGTGCCGTCCGCCACATCGTTCGCGGCAAAGCGCAAATCGTAGATGTCATTAAAGGAAACAATTTGGAGGTTGTGGCGGAAGACTATGACCAACCAGGCTGTCAGTCCTATGGTTATGAAACCAAACATCCTCCAAAACGTGCGTGGCCGGAGCCGAGTTCGATCCAGTTTCCACAAGGGAAGCAGGTAGCCAAGTCCGGTCAACAGAAAAGCGAGGAAGAACATGGCCATCATCACGGCAACTTCACGTGTTGACTCGTATCCCGCATAAAGTGGCACAAACATCGAAGGAATCAGCACAGTCACGTACAGGACCCAGTAGGCCAATTGCGAGGGTCTTGTGAGCTTCAAGGGCATCCATAGGCAAGGACTCAAGCTCAGAACGATGGACAAAGCGAAATAGCCGGAAGCCGGAGGATCGTAGTTGTAACCCAAGTATTCAAATGAGGGGTATAGAAAATGGACGTACATCCAGTGGAAGCACGCGACGTAAAGCGCCATGACCAGAAAGACCAATCCCCGCTGGCGCCCCTGGGTGTCATGTCTTTCCGCGACTCCTACGTCTGGGCTTAACATGAAATAACTTCCTTCGTACGACTCTGACCTGCCGTCCGGAACCGGAACGGCAACCAGAACGCAAGCAACATCAGTGTATAAGCGGCCGCGGAGAGCAGCATGCCGTAAACCGCGCCTCGTACTCCGTAACGGATCACCAGCGGAGTTCCGGCGAGGAATGTGACCAGACCGCTGGCGACATAGGCGTAAAACACGGCGCTCGGCCGTTCGATCGCCTTCAGCGCGGCATTGGTGGCGTTGCCCACTCCCATGATCAGCGGCACGAACACCAGCAGGGCGAGAAGGCGGGAGAGTTCGTCAAACTTCCCGCCGTAAATGAAATGCAGTAACGGCAGGCTCACGGCGCGGACCGCGAGAGCGAAGGCCGCGGTGATCGCCAGGAACAGAAGCGAATACTTTGCCCACAGGGAAATCAGCGCGCCGGGCTGTCCGGTGGCGTAGCGATGCGCCATCATGGGCAGAATCAGCAGAGTGAAGGCGATGAACAGCTGATCGACGGGCGTGACCAGCAGGTGCATGGCGCGGAGGCCAGCCAGGTCTTTCACCGATAGAAAGCCCGCCACCAGCCAGTAGTAGCCCTGGGTCATAAGCTGGAACACGAAGGCAGTCGCCAGGACCCAGCGTGAATACTTCCAGTGCTCACTCCAGTATCCGGTTTCGATTTTGTGAAAGTTCTGTGGAGCATCGCGCCCTGGAACCACTTTTCGCATCACCAGCGCGGCCGCGGACCAGCCCAGGGCAGCGATGGTGAAGGTGGTAAAACCTGTGAGCCAGTGATTTCGAATTGCCAGCGCCAGCAGAATGCCCAGCGCAATGACAAAAGAAATGGAAAAACCCGCGGCCAGGTCCGGCCTGCGCTCGATGTAGAAGGCCCGGCGGATAAATGTTCCGGTCATCAGAACGCCGGAAGTGAGGGCCATTCCCAGGAACACGGGCAAAGCAAACTGGGGAGCGATCCATCGCAACATCAACCACACGAACAGAAGCACGACCGACAGGCCGGCGCACAGGGCCGCGTTCCTCCTCCGCATCAGGCGCGCGTAGGATTGAAACTTCTGGTGATAGCGGCCTGAGCCAAAGACCGTGAAAGGCTCCAGGATGATCGCGTTGTGCAGTCCCGCCAGGAAGGTATAGACGGAATAGCAGAGTGCGAAGGCCCCGTATTCTTCCTTGCTGCGCGCGCGGGCGAGCGCGACGTTGGCCAGGAACATTCCACCCACGGCGAAGGCCTGGTCCGCGATGCTGTAGGCCACCAACCGTGCACGGCCTGCGAGCACGCCGGCGGTCTTGACCTCTCCGCTCTGCGTTTCGTGGAGAGGGACGTCACCGTCCGGTGCTAAACCAGGCTGCGTTACTGATGTGCTGACCATACAGTGTGAGATCGGTTCAGTAGGACGTGGAGTGCCGGGTCCAGGACTTCGGCCAGAAGGTCACCTGGACGGAAGTGCTGAAATTCTTTTGTGGCCCGGGCCGCAGCACGGGATAGGTCCAAGCCTCATACTGCACGCCGGTCGAGATCTCCCACTGCCGACTTGTCCAAATGTCGGCACGCGCCCCGAAGTCTGTGATGGTGCCGCCGCCCGGATCAAATTGCTGGCTCACCTTCTGGTGGCGAAAGGAGAATTGCAGGCGGTTCCTGGCGCTTAGCCAGTAGTTTGCCCAGGCCTGTGCGCCTTGCCCGTCGCGCCCGATCCAGTTGCCCATCAATGATCCGTCGTTGGTGTAGCCGTCGCGAAAGCGGGTGTTGGAATAAAAGAAACCGTGCCCGATGGGACCGCCAACCGGCAGGTCGGTATAAACTCCCTCAACTCTGAGGTCAAGTTTTGGAACCCTGGGGAAGTGGGAAAGATACAAGCCCGCACGGAAGGCCGAACGGTCCCAGTAGGCGATGGGACTGAACTCGTCGTCGGTAAATGCGTCGCCGTAGAAAGTCAGCCAGTCGCGCAACCTGGGCAAACGATACGACCAGTCCATTCCAGAACGCCGATCGCCGGGATCGGAGGCCGAGCCCGGAAGACCATTTCCCAGTCCGAAAAGGCTGTTCTTGAAGGTGCCCAGGGTCAGCGGCACTCCGGGGCCGCCCATGATGGTGGTGCGGGAGAATCCGAACTCGAAGTTGCGCGTGGGCTTGAAGCTGAAGCGCTGTCCGTGGATGTAGGGCTGCGATCGAAGCTCCTGTCCGTAACTGCCCTCGGCGGAGGAATTCGGTTCTCCAACAAAGTGATGGCCGGTGAGCTGTCCGAAGAAAAACTCCAGGCGCATGGGACCGAGAAAGCGCGACACCAGCGGAATGGTCAGCGGCGCAACGCGGTTTACGCGGAACATATTGATCGGCGGCGCGTTGTCGCTGAACAGCAGAGCGCCCCCCGCGCCCGGTCCCCAGGAAAGACTCTGCGGGCCGAAACTCAGCTCCCAGCTAGAGAAGGTCAGGCCGACGTAAGCGTCCAACAGGCGCAACTGCTGAACCGCAGGCGTGGGTGTTCCTGGGGCAATACCGGGCAGGTGATCGACGTCACTGATGAACTGCCGTGCAGCCAGGGGGAGCGCAGGATCGCTGGGGGCGGTTTGCATCTCGCCGCGGAAGTATCCCACCCAGGGCCCGCTGGTGAGATAGAACGACAATCCGGTGGCGGTGTTCCATCCTTCGGCGTAGGGGCGCCCAAAATCGTTGATATTGGTTTGTCCAAAGTAGTATCCGTTGGTGAGTGTGGGCCCGGAGATGTTCAGCACGCGAGTGTAAACGGATTCGAGCGTGGCCCGTGGTCCGGAAGCCTGGTCAAGCTCAGGGCTGAATTCTTTTGCGAGTTCGCGGTACAAGCTGTTGCTGTCACCTCCGGTGTCGCCAATCCGCTCTCCGGCTTCCCTGACCAGGCGAGCGCACTCACGGCGTGTCCAGGGGCGCATTCCGGCGAAATCGCTGTCGATCATTCTCTGGGCCGCCAGACGGTCGAACGCGGCATAGACCCAGCTGTCAAGCGGCACGTAGGGAGAGCCCAGGTTTCCGATTGACGGCTCCGCCAGCGACTGTCGAACTTTGCTGGTCCAGTTCACCCAGGCAGGACTGATTTCGGGATCGTGATGACGGGAATACACCTGGTGTGCGGTCAGCTCACCGATGAGCGCTCCGATCAAAACATCCGAGGGAAAATGGGTGCGGCCATGAACGCGCGAATAGCTCACCATCGCCGCCGCGCTGTAGGCCAGGAAAGTAGGAAGCGGCCCCGGATACTCATGCGCAATCACACTGGCGATGGACCAAGCGGCGGCCGAGTGTTGCGATGGAAATGACTGTCCGCCCTGAAAAAAGTGCCCGTTGCCGGTTCCTTGGGTTGGCCGTTCGCGTCCGAACGAGTATTTCAGCGCCTCGGTCATCATCATGCTCTGCAGTGCGGCCTCGCCCGAGAGCAATCCGGTCTCCCGCCAGTGCTCGTTGGAATTGTGGTAACTGAAGAGCCACATGGCTCCGGCACTGCCCACGAGCGCGGCAACCCCCGCGTTCGAAAGTGTGGTGTACTTCGACAACTTCTTGGGATCTCGTGACATGTTCTTGCTGACGTCGGTGTCAGTTACGAGCAGTCCAGCGGTGATTCCGCTAAGCGGGACCAGCCACGCGGTATCCGAAAAATGGAGCCGGAAGGGGGCCGTCCACAACTGCTTTTGGTCCTTTAACAGGTCCTGAGTGAATTGCCCGGACACGAACTTCTTTGGTGCGGATTGACCGCCAGGCGCACCGGCCGAACTTTGTGCCGCTCCACTCGGTTCCGGCTCGCTCTTCTCCAGTGCGATGTCCCGGGTTTCGTTTGTGTCCTGCGCGAAGGCCGGAGCCACCTGAGCAAGGCAGAGAAGAAGTAAAACGAATGTTGAAAGCTTCAGCTTCACTGTAGGCGGCCTGGGGAAGGATCACGGAATTCGAGGCGCGGGAGATTCTGTCTTGCCTGAGGAGCCATTACGGACCACGTAGCGGGTCCAGGCTCGATGGGTGGCGGCCTGGAAACGCGATCCATTGGGCTCCGCCCACGGCATGGTCGCATTGGCGGCGTGGAAAACCTCGGCTGCAAGCTGCTTTCGCGGGTCCAGCGGATCGGTCGCTTCCCATCGTTCTCGGCCGAGAACCCACGCTCCCGCGATCAGGAGCGCGAACACTGTCCCCAGAAACATGATCGCCAGCCGCGGTGGAAACGATTTTCGCTCGGGGACATTGGGAGAATCCAGCACCTTGACGCTGGGAATTTCCTTGGCTTCTCTCACTTTTGCCAACTCATACTCCTGGGTCAGGGTCTCAAATACCGCCTCCTGCACCTTGGACCGGCGGTAGAGATCGGCATAGGTGACTCCCAGCAGAGGCAACTTGCGAATGGAGGGATAGAGCGAGTCATCCTTCGTTCTTGCCGCGTCCGAATTTCCGGCATCAGGATTTACTACATCGCTGAAGACGTCCTGCCTCCCGCCGACCCTGTCCAGCTGAGCGCGCAACTCAGCCACCCGCGCCTTCAGGGAGCGCACGCGGACGTTGTTGTCGGTATAGATCTGGCGTAAACCCTCCAACTGGGACTGGGCGGCGATCATCTCGCCCTGCAGTCCGGCAGCGGCGGTCAGCATGGCTTTGCCTTGCTCCTTAACGTCGATGGCGCCGGTCTTGCTCGCGAACTCGCTGAAATCCTTTTCCGCCAGCTCCAGATCCTGTTTCACTTGCTGCAGCCGACCCTCCAGGAAGATTCGCTCGCGGCGCGCGGAGGAAGTGCTGACCTGGTTGACCACCCCGTTCAGCGAGTCGAGATATTGCTGCGCCAATGCTGCTGCCCGGCGCGCGTCCCGGTCCGTGACCGTGATCGTGATGATGCCGCTTTTACGGTCCTGCGAGAGCGAGGTATTGGAAGCCAGCTCGCGGCGCGCATCTTCCCAACGCGATTGCCGGTAAACTTTTCTCAGATCAAGTTTCTGGATCACATCATCCTGCACCGTCCGGCTTTTCAGGACGCCGACAAACAGGTCTCCGGTGCTCTTGACTCCGAGCATGTCTCCCGCCAGGGAGCCCAGTCCTCCCGCTTTGCCGCTGAGGCTGGCCAGAACTGCCATTCCCGCGCCCGACGAATCGTCGGGAGGCATCAGACGAGTCGTTGACTCAAACTGCTTGGGGATCAGGAATGCGATCAGGGTTGCGATGATCAGCCCGCAGACGGCAGCGCGAAAAAGAGAGCGGCGATTCTCCCACAGCACTTCCAGCTTGGCGACAATCTCCCTGCGATCTCCGTCAGCCTCCGGCGAAACTTCAGGCCGGGGACGTGCCGGGACCCGTTCCAGCTCCGGATTGGTAAGGACCGGCCTCAAGCAGTTGCTCCCTTGTCTTTATTTTTCATTCTGGTTACCACCGCTCAGAATCCGCGGGCGACCTGGACCCCAATTCCAATCGCCGAGGTTAACTGGGAGACCTGCAAGATGGTCTTCCATTTACTCGTTCCACCGATTGCCTTCTCCGGCATCACGACCATGTCTCCTGGCCGCAGTTCCGCACTTGTGGCCCCGCCGCCCCACATCCCGCCTGAGCCGCCTACAACCGATCCGTTGGCTCGAATCACGAAGACCGATTTCTTATTTGCCATCTGCGTTGGGCCGCCCGCTTGTTTCAAATACCATTCCGCGCTCTGGCCGGGCTTGAAGGTGATTGCGGTGGGGTTATATACGGCTCCTTCCACCATCACGAAATTGGGTTGCTTGGGAATGATCAATACATCTCCGGCACGAATCTGCAGATCAGCAGACGTGTTAGCCCAATGGCCGACATCGTTTGAAATGTGCACCACCAGGCGTCCTGCCGGTGGAGTGTTCTGTAATCGTTCCAGGGCCGTTTGCCACTGTGCCAGCGCAGCCTCCTTGGCGATCTTCTGATCGGGATCAAGGTCCGGGACCAGCTTGAGCGAAGTACCTTCGGCCTGCACCCTGCGGATCAGATCCGCCCGCGTTTTCTCTTCCAGCTCCCGCACCTGGGCGCGCTCCAAGATGGCTCCGTAGGGATAGGCGCCCGGACGGAAGCCGCCGGCTCGAGCCAGGACCGAGCTCAGCTTTTCTCCTTCCTGAATCCCGTACGTGCCCGGGCGCATGACTTCGCCCTTGATGGCAATCGATGCGCCAATGTCATTCCAGCCGGTAATTTGGGGAATGGTGAGCACGTCGCCGTCACGCAGCGTGGGGTCATGATCCGGCAGACCTGACATGGCCTCCGCCACATTCAGCGTACGTTGCTCGGAGACCAGTTTCTCGCCGTCCTGCTCAAGATATCGGGTCAAATCAGCTTTCTGGCTGTCGGCGCTGCGCTTGAGGCCGCCTGCCAGCCGTACCAGCTCCGCGGCCGTCATGCCCTCGCCCAGGGGATACTTGCCCGGCCGGGAAACTTCTCCCTGCACGATGACCGCCGGCGGATCGGTTTTGGTCAGATTCTTGTGAATAAACACACGGTCTTTCGGTTCCAGGAGGACATCGTTCAACGCATCGCCGGAGAGAGCTTTGGCCAGATTCACGCTGATCACGTGCACCTTGCCATCACTGGTATGGCGGAAGACTTGGGCATCGTTCAGTTCGGCATCGGGGGTGACACCTCCCGCGAGAAAGACTGCGTCCCGCAGATGGGTGACGCCGTTGGTCATGTGATCACCCGGGTCGCGCACTTCGCCGCTCACGCTCACGATCGGAGGATCCTCGAAGTCATAGCGTCCGAAGACCCGCACGGTGTCGAACGGTTTCAGGAGCAGGTTCTTGTTCTGCCCGTCCAGCGCATCGCCGAGATTGAAGGTCAGGACAACCGGGCTGTAGTCCGGAGGTTGCAGGCGGATGATCTCGGCGTGGCGCCGCGAAGGCTCGGGCAGCAGATCGTTGTAGGAGTGGATGAGGTCGGTGACCATCATCCCGTCCTTGTAGGGATACTTGCCGGGATGGAAAACATGACCATCGAGATAGATGGTCTTTTCGCTGTAGGAGAGGATGGGAGAGATCCTGATCTTATCGTCTCCCTGCACGTTGAAATCTTCAAGTGCCTTGTCAACCGCTTTGGGGTCGTTGCCTTCGGGGAGATCCAGGCGCAGCATGGTGCGGCTTTCGTGGGCAACTACGCGTTCCACATCGATATGGCGAAGCGCGCCGGAAGGCAGGACGCCGCCGGCGAGTTCCAGGACTTCAGCCAGGTTGGCTTTGCCGCCAAGTTCGTAAATTGCGGGACGCCGCACCATGCCTTCGACAGTGACCTGGGGCCCGATGGGCGGAACCCTGATGATGTCGCCGGACTGGATCCTTTGCAGATCGCCATTCACGCCGCGCAGCAGCAGATCATAAACATCGATCTCCTGCACCAGCTGTTTGCCCCGGTAGTGTTGCAGGATGCGCAACGAGCCTCCAGCCGTGGGACCGCCGGCGGCGTACAGAGCGTTCAACGGAGTCGAAAGAGAACTGATGTCGTACGCTCCCGGGCTCTGAACATCGCCCACCACGTAAACTCGGACGGTGCGCAACCGGGCAAGCGAAACGTCCACCTCCACGTCCCGGTACTGGCTGCGCATCACGCCCTGCATGACGCGCTGCACGTCTCCCAGCGTGTGGCCCGAGACCAGCAACGGGCCGGCTTCCGGCAGCGCCACCTGTCCGGTCCGATCGACCACTCGCTGCAGGCGCTGGGCAATGCTTCCCCAGAGCTCGATGTTGAGTCCGTCTCCTGGTCCCAGAACGTAGTCCGGGCCCACCGGCAAATCCATCGGAAGGTCATCCATGTTGCCCATGCCGGCGCGGAACACATCGGCGCCAAATCTCTCCAACACCGGCGAGCGGCGGGATACCTGAGAATACAGATCGTAGAGTGAAGGCACGTTCGCGTAAGGATTGGGGCGGTGCCGAATTACGGTCCGGGATTGCGTCAGGTCCGGGACCGGCTCTGTTATCCGGTAGCGCGGCTCAAGGCTGGCCTGCCGGGGGAATTCTCCTCCACCGGGGGCGGAATTGCTCCTCGTGTCAGGCTGCTGCATTCGAGGCTGGCTCGCGACTCCGCGGTCCAGGAGCGGCCGCGTCGCGTCACCTACTGGCGGCGTCATGGGATTCTCAGTGACCGAGGCGCGCAACAAACCCGGCAGTTCATCAGGGCGCACACGCGGCATCTGGCCGGAATCAGTGATGAGAGGATCGAATGGGTTGTCAAACGAGTCCGGCGGCGACTCCATCTGTGTGCGGTTGAGTTCACGCGCAGGATTGCGGGGCTGCGCCTGCGGAACGTCGGGAGGATAAGGAGAGAAATCGGGAGGAACCTGGTATGGCAGTGAATTCTGTTCCGAAGGAGTTTTCTGATCGTCACGGCGCGACCAGTATTTTTCTTCCTGGCTCTGAGCGGTCTTCTGTAGCTCAGGAGTAGCGGCAGAAGATTGATTCTCATTTTGCTGTGTGCGTAGCGGCATGCGCTGCATCTGCCGGTACGCCTCCTGCGCCAGCTCCTCCTTGCTGGGTTTAGGCCGAATGTAGGAGCGGTCTTCGATCTCCTGGGTCGCGAGGATGCGGACGTCTTCGTCTTCGCGCAATAATCGGAACAAGGCTTCATCGTTCAAATCGGCGGGATCAAGCAGGCGCCCCTGCTCGAATGCCTTGCGCACCAGCCGCTTCTTGACCTGCAGAAGCAGCCCGGGTTCGTCCCGAAGAAGCTGGATGATCTTGTCGGCGGACAAGGAAACCAGCTGCTCCGCTTCCATCTCGGCCTGGCTTTGCACCGTCTTCTGCCTCGGGACGCTGCCGTATTCCACCTTCTCCTGTGCACCCAGATTGAGCGCGGTGACACCCAGCGCCGTGCCGGCATACAACAGCAATTTCAGGACGAGTTTTGAGCGATAGACCGTCACAACAACCTCCAGAATTTCGCCACGTTTACTGACCGCCGAAAGGGCAGAGATGCGATTTCGAATTCACAAATCGGATCGCGGCCCGGCAGTTTGCTTCAACCTAGATCGGCGGCCTCGATTTCGACCGCGACCGAGCGCATGATCAGGTCGACAGAAATGACTACCCTGAGCTGGTCCTTCTTGCGTACCAGAATTCCTTCCGTACCGGCCATCGGGCCATGCTTCACGCGAACCCGCCGCCCGATCTTCAAGTAGGGATGGGGCTCGGCACGAACCCCGTTGCCGATTCCACTTCTCAGCGACTCGATCTCCGCGTCGTCGACCGGTGCCGGACAGCCGCCGAAACTGACGAATCGCACCACGCCGGGAACCTGCAGCACTCGCAGACGATCCTCGGGCGGATGCTGAACGAAGACGTATCCGGGGAATAAAGGAATATCCAGTTCTTTGCGCCGATCTTTCCAGCGATGGACAGCACGATAGAAGGGCAGGAAACACTCGATGCGGCGATCCTTTAACTGAGAAGCGACCTGCTTTTCGTGATGCGCCCACGTGTATGCCGCAAACCAGGGCGCGTCCTGCACGATCGGTGCGGGGTCGAAGTTAGCGGTTTTGCGGGCCTCCGAAAAATCCGTTTGCTGATTCATATCGTGCATCCCTGCCAGTCCGTTCCCTGGATACAGCTTCGCCACCTTACTTACAGGGCCATGTGAGGTAACCCGTTGATGAATGAGCTGTTAAACGCCTCGTCTAGCCCTGTCAGTTGGCGTGCGAGTTATTTTCCAGGGGTACAGCGCTCGCCTTCAGCTTGCCACGCAGCGCGCTCAAGATGCTTTCTTCCGAATTCTCGATCCAAGTCGATCGAATGTCGATGTTCGCCCAATAAATAGCCGTGTTGTTGCTCTCCGCGGCCAGCGCAAGGACCCGCATATGCGGAAATTGATCCAGCAATACGTCGCAGAGGTGTGGCCGTTCCCCGGAGCCGCCCAATGAGACGATCAGAAAGTCGGGACGCGATTGCTCGACCGTGCCAATGATCGAGGCCTCGTCTTCCAGTTCGCCGACGATTTCGAGGTCCGGCTGGTCCAACAAGGTTGCCATGACGAGCTCCCGCATCAGACGGGGTTGATTCGCGACCAACACTGTGATTTTTCGCACGCCCGACCTCCGCAGCAGTTTCCGCTCAATGGGGAAAACATGTAAGGTTCAATTTGTCATCAGCGGGCGAGACTGGAAGTCAGGCGATGCGGTACCAACTGAAGGTTCTACAGGGGGGCGGTCGGGAGCCAGGGCAGTACCATCAAGTACCAACCCGGGCGCCAGATATCCGACGCGTTATAGAGAGACTAAACGAGTCTGATGAAGTTATGTCAGAGGGAAACCGTGAGTACGGCAGATCTCGACCGCTTCCAGGCGATCGCTTACGCCGACTTTGCGAAGCATGCGATGAATGTGGTTTTTCACGGTTTGCTCAGAAAGACCCAGTTCCTGCGCAATCTCTTTGTTCGTGCAACCGCGGCTGACCATTCCTACTAACTGCTGCTCACGGCGAGTCAAGCCGAGCTCGTGTTTTGCCGTAAAGTTGGGGAACGATCCCCGCTGACCTGCAACATACCGGAACAGTACCTGGCACAGTTCCGGCGGGCACACCGCGCCGCCCCGGGCGACGGATCGCACGGCAGCCACGATTTCCGCTGCGGTAGCATCCATGAGCATGTATGCCGCGATGCCCTCCCGCAAGGACTGGAGGAACAGTTCGACGTTCAGCTCCATGCCTATCATGACTACTCTCACTCCCGGTAGTGTTTCTCGCAGTGCCGCGAGGAAACTCGGATCAGAACGGGCATCGACCGGGTTGAACAGAAGTACATCTGGAGGGACCGTCATAATATCGCTTAAGACGGTTGCGGAATACGATCCGGACCCGACTACTTCGATATCGTTTTTCTTGCTCAGAATTCGAGCGAGAGCTTCTCGGAGAAGGCGGTTCTCGGCGAGCAGAAACACAGACGTGGGAACGACTGGGACCGTCATACTGCTGAACCTTCGCTTTGGGGGAAGCTTGGTTCCGACCAAGAACGACTTTGCTTAGAGTCAGCATACCCAAGGTCGGGTTGCGTGTCACCAGGTATCTATTAATGAAGGTTTTCCACAGATTCGGAGATTCCTCGATGCGGCCAGCG
>DATGYF010000259.1:0-1551 GCA_035298145.1 Terriglobales bacterium
GGTTACGGTCGTGATCGCGGTCATGATCGTGGTGGTGGTTATAGCGCCACTCCCAATATGCCCTTTGCTGATCGCGGTCGAGTCTGCGATAGTCGCGGCCATCACGATGATTCTCGACAACCCACTGGTTGTAATAAATTCTTTCATTCCCGTCCCACCGATGGTATTGGTTTCGATACGGGTCATAGACACGATAGCTTCGGGCTGCGCAACCCGTGGTCAGTGCCGGCGCGAGAAAGGCAACTGCCAGTAGTATCGAACCGAGGTACTGGTATCGACCATGCATAGCGCATGCCTCCTTTTGATAGAACTTGCTTCCGGAGGCTTGGGTGCGGCACGGAACTACCGAGTTGCTCGGAGCGCTTCAAAATACAGGTTTTACCCGGTGCTGCCGGTGAAGTTTTCGTTGATTGTACGTTTCTGATTGGGAAAGGGTTAAGTCCAGCCTGGTCCGAGGACATCTTGTTACGGTAGTCACAGTACCCCCTCCCGTTCCTCCGTAACTTGATGCCGGCACCACATATACGTCAGCATGGCGAAGCCGGAGACCATCTCCGTCTTGGGTGCGGTGTGCAGCGAGACAAGCGACCTTCGGGTAAGGATGGGTCAGCGGCGGCGGCGGCGCCTGCGCGCGACCTGGCCGAGTTGCAGCGTCAGTTGGCCCAGGCGGGCACGCCCGATCAATGTTGCGTTGAACTCGGAAAAATCTTTGGGGTACGGCCGAATGAAGTTGCTTTGTTGCGCCTCGAGAACGGACTACTGAAATTTCTTTGCCCTTTCGAGCTCAGTACCGCGGGAGCCATTCCTATTTCCAGTTCTACAGCAGTTGCAGCCCACACCGTAGTCACCAGAAAAACTGAGCTGTTCAACAACTTCACCAGGGTAAAGCACGCCAGCATCTTCGAGAGTATCAAGCCCGCCTCGGAAAAAGGCGAGGAGCTTCACCCCGCCACAATTCACAAGTTGATGACCGCCCCCATCCTCGACACGACAGAGCAGGTGCTGGGCGTGGTTCAGGTCTGCCACAAGGGCTTCGACCTGATCTCCGCCGGACCGGATTTCACCCTCGACGATCTGCAACAGCTCGAACTGGCTGCGAAGGCCCTGAGCGCGTGCGCCTTCATGCGCGCCGAATCCTAACTTCCCTGAAAAGCTTCGGTGCTGGACTGGAAACCGCTCTCTGACTTCCGCGCTATGGCCCGCACCATGCCGCGGAAGATCAGCACGTGAATCGGATAGAGTAATCCCCAGTAAAGTTCGCCGACCAGGCCGCGAGGTTCGAACCAGGCGCAGCATCTGAGAAGCGTGCGCTCCCTCGACTCGGCCAGCAGAATGAATTGCAACCATGCCCGTCCTGGCAATTTCATTTCGGCGCGAAGCAAAATCTCTTCTCCCGGGACTACTTCTTCAACGCGCCAGAAATCCACGCCGTCGCCTGCCTGTAGTTGCGCTCCACCGGTGCGCCCTCGCGACATCCCCACGCCACCCAGGCAGTGATCGAGCCATCCCCGCATTTGCCACAAGACGTTGCCGTACAACCAGCCTGGCTTC